>NZ_JBIMJQ010000014.1:0-52664 GCF_043674215.1 Streptococcus sp. A22 | reverse complement strand
ATGGGACTTTTTTTCTACACTCAAAAAGGCTCCATAATCTCTACAGTGGATTTACCCACTACAGAAATTATAGAGCCTTTATTTGATTAAAAATAACTAAAGATTTACAAATGATTTTAAGTTAATCTTTTAATAAATATCGATAAAAAGTTGATTATTCCAATATTTATGAATTGACTTTAATTATCTGAAATTCGTTTGTTTTTGAAATTTTCTACAAAAATTGTATAATAAAAATTGCCGTTTTGTATAATGAAGAAGTTGCAGAATGCTTATTTATCAATGTGAGGATGTTAAAATGATACAAGCGCTAGAAATCAATCTAGTAACGAATGGAAATGGGGTGGAAGCGGTCCAGTTTTACCAAGATGCCCTGCAGGCTGAGGTCTGTAATCTGAAGAAATGGGCAGACTTTGTCCATCCTTGTCCCAAGGAGCACGAACATTTGCTCTTGAGCGCTGAATTAGTGGTCGGAGAGCATCGACTGATGATTTCGGATGAAAATCCTGCCTTTGAATACCGACAGGGCTACAATTTTTCGGCCTTTATTGTGGTGGATACGGCGGATAATGCTAGACGTATTTACGAGAAATTGAGCCGGGATGCACGGAAGATTATTGCTGAATACCAGGAAACACCTTGGGCTCCTGCCTATGCCAACCTTGAGGACCAATTTGGTATCTGCTGGCAGATTATGGTTGGTGCCTAACAATCTGCAGTTCTTCTTCTTGTTCTATGCCCATAAATAGGCTATAATTGAGTAGAAGTTTAAGTTTGGTGAGGAAGAGAACATGTCATTTGAGAAACGCATTGAGGAAATGTATAAAGACCATGAGGTCAAGCCTTATATTTCTCCTGAACGCGATTTGGGTCAATGGTTGCTAGAACCCAAGCCGGTTCCCAAGCGCAATATGGTCCGTCTGGAAGAGGGAATTTTGCCGGGCGATATTATCTTGCTCTGGCGCATTAGTCTAGGTTCTTTTGAAACGACGACGCCCTATTCCAAGTATTTTGAGTACAGCTATGGGATTGACGGTCCTGCCCATATGGAACAACTGATTGCGGATGGCTATGCCCGCGTCGAAACAGCATTTGAGTCGCTGGATCACATTACTTCAACGGCCAAGAAAAATATTCTCAAGGCGGAAGGTGTGACCGGTTTGTCGAAAATGAAGGCGTCAGAAGTTGATCAAGCCCTCAAAGACCATTTGACGGAGGAACAATTGGCACCTTACTTCAAGGTTCGTGGCTACGCCTTGACCGAAAAAGGCCAGGCAGCACTGGACAATCACCCAGAAGTCATTGCCAAGCACCCGATGAAGAGGATGTATAAATCGTAAGGAATGGACGGCTCTATTTAAAACAAAAGGCTATAAACATTTCACGGACTTTAGGGGTAAATAACAATGAGCAAACTATTTAAAAATAAGAATTTCTATTTAGTATTATCTCTTCTAGTTTTGTTTGTTTTGTATTTTAGCAATCTTGATTCAAGATGGTTCTTTCTAGCTTATTTTGTTTATCTTATTCCTTATTGTTTGTTGGATTTATTTGATTATTGGAAAAGAAAGAAAAAGAAATAATTAGACTTTGTCAGCTCAATGGACTGGCTCAGCTGGTCTATTTTATTTTTTTCTTGACAGAAAACGCTGTCAATGATATCCTAGTAATAAATGTTGAAACGTTTCAAAAAATCTTTTGGAAAGGAGCCGATTGTGGAAGAACAAAAATCAATCACCATGAAAGATGTTGCGCGGGTTGCTGGTGTAAGCGTTGGGACTGTATCAAGAGTTATCAACAAGGAGTCTGGTATCAAGGAAAGCACCCTTGAAAAAGTTCAGACAGCCATTCAGGAATTGAATTACATTCCGGATGTCTATGCCCGTGGTATGAAGAAGAACAAGACCGAAACCATTGCCTTGATTATTCCGACTGTTTGGCATCCCTTTTTTGGAGAATTTGCCTATCATGTTGAAGTGGAACTGAGTAAGAAAAATTACAAGTTGCTCCTTTGCAATATCTCAGGACCCAAGAGGGAACTGGACTACCTGACCATGCTCCAGCAAAATAAGGTGGACGGCATTATCGCCATCACGTATAGTCCCATTGACGATTACCTATCATCTAATATTCCTTTTGTGAGTATCGACCGCACCTATGAAAACAAGGAAATAGCCTGTGTCAGCTCGGACAACCAAGCTGGTGCAGAACTAGCAGCGGACACCTTGATTGAAAAAGGTGGTAGCCATTTTGCCTTTATCGGTGGGCACAATAAAACCATCAACGAAACCAAAAAACGCAGAATTTATTTTGAAAAACGAATCACAGAAGCTGGCTATCCCTGCCATGTTCTCGATTTGGAAGAACCCTATAATGATTTTGTTGGAGAAGTAGAGAAATTTTTGATTGCCAACCCGCAAATTGATGCCATTTTCACCATCAATGACTTTGTAGCTTTGGAAACGGTAGAAGTTTTGGAGAAACTGGGTAAACGAATTCCTGAAGATGTCCAGGTCATTGGCTATGATGGTATCCAAATCGCACGAGATCGTCCGATGTTCCTATCGACCATTCGTCAGCCGTTAGAAAGAATGGCTCAAGAAGCAGTGGCTTGTTTGATTGATATCATTGATAAAAAAGGACAGCCACAACAAATCACCCTGCCAATTTCCTATGTTGAAGGAAAAACGACAAAAAATTGAAATTGGGGTTGACAGAAAACGGTTACAATGTTAGAATAAAATCATCAATAAATAGTTGGTTTTATTTTTACAAGAAAAATGAAACGTTTCAAAAATAGAGGAGTTCATCCTCTTTCTAAAACAGAAAATTTTGAAACGTTTCAAAAAGGAGTTCTTATGAAAACATCAAAACTGCAACAAGCTAGTATAGTTGACAGAATAAAGCAACAGAAACTCTTGTTGCTGATGTTGCTACCAGGTTTGGCCTTAACCTTCATCTTCCGTTACATTCCTATGTACGGGGTGCTGATTGCCTTCAAGGACTACAATCCGTTAAAAGGGGTACTTGGCAGTGAGTGGATTGGGTTTGAAGAGTTTACCAAGTTTCTCTCTTCTCCAAACTTTGGTAATTTGCTTGCCAATACCTTGAAATTAAGTGTCTACGGCCTGCTCCTAGGATTTCTTCCACCCATTATTTTGGCCATCATGCTCAATCAATTATTGAGCGATAAGGCTAAAAAACGGATTCAATTGGTGTTATATGCTCCAAACTTTATCTCGGTCGTGGTCATCGTCGGTATGATTTTTCTCTTCTTCTCGGTAGGAGGACCGGTCAATTCCATCCTAGGTATGTTTGGGTTGGAGGCCAACTTCCTGACGAATCCTGATTACTTCAGACCTCTCTATATTCTCAGTGGTATCTGGCAGGGAATGGGTTGGGCCTCAACGCTCTACACAGCAACCTTGGTCAATGTTGATCCTGCCTTGATTGAAGCAGCAAAATTAGACGGTGCCAATATCTTCCAACGTATCTGGCATATTGACTTACCAGCGCTAAAACCAGTTATGGTCATTCAGTTTATCCTGGCAGCTGGGGGCATCATGAACGTTGGTTACGAAAAAGCCTTTCTGATGCAGACCTCCCTCAACCTGACCAGCTCTGAAATCATCTCAACCTATGTCTATAAAATTGGTTTGGTGTCAGGGGACTACTCCTACTCAACAGCGGTTGGTTTGTTCAATGCCTTTATCAATATTATCCTGCTGATTGCAGTCAATAAGATTGTCCAACGCATTAACGACGGACAAGGCTTATAGGAGGTTCGTATGAATACACAAATGTACACAAAATTTGACAAGCGAATGCTGGTTGTCAATAAAATCTTGCTGGCATTTCTTGTTCTCATAACAGTTGTGCCTATGGTCTATATCTTAGTCGCTTCCTTCATGGATCCGCAGGCTTTGGTCAGCAAAGGCATTAGCTTTGATCCAAAGGACTGGACAGTAGAAGGCTACCAAAGGGTATTTTCAGACAAGTCTATCCTACGCGGATTCTTCAACTCCCTCTTTTATTCCTTCTCCTTGCCTTTGTGACTGTAGCCATTTCGGTCATGACTGCTTATCCTCTTTCAAAAAAGGATTTGGTTGGGAAAAAATGGATCAATGCCTTTCTAGTTTTCACCATGTTCTTCGGTGGTGGACTCGTTCCGACCTATCTCTTGGTTAAAGATTTGGGAATGTTGAACACTGTCTGGGCCATTATTATTCCTGGAGCAGTCAATGTTTGGAATATCATCTTGGCACGGACCTATTTTCAAGGCTTGCCAGATGAGTTGGTTGAAGCAGCCGTTATGGACGGTGCCAATGAATTTCAGATTTTCTGGAAAATCATGATTCCGCTGGCAAAACCGATTATGTTTGTACTTTTTCTCTATGCTTTTGTCGGTCAATGGAATTCTTACTTTGATGCTATGATTTACATCAAGGATCCAGACTTGGAGCCACTCCAACTAGTACTTCGTAAAATCCTCATTCAAAGCGAGCCTGCTAAGGACATGATTGGTGCCCAGGCTGCCATGAATGAAATGAAACGAATCGCAGAAATGATTAAGTATGCGACCATTGTCATCTCTAGCTTGCCACTCATTGTTATGTATCCATTCTTCCAGAAATACTTTGACAAGGGTATCATGGCTGGTTCATTAAAAGGTTAAAATTATTCAAAATTTTTATAGAAAACAAAACAGGAGGTTGTTTCTGATGAAACACAAATTTGGAAAAACAGTTGTTACGCTTCTAGCAAGTACCGTTTTGTTGGCTGCTTGTGGCTCGAAAAATACCGCATCAAGCCCTGATTATGAATTGAAAGATGTTCAGTTCCCTTTGGAAAAATCCGTTACGCTTAAGTTCATGACAGCTAGTTCACCTCTAGCTCCAGCTGATCCTAATGAAAAGTTGATTTTTCAACGTCTTGAGGAAGAAACTGGCGTTCATATTGAATGGACAAACTACCAGTCAGACTTTGGTGAAAAGCGGAATTTGGACATTGCTTCGGGTGACTTGCCAGATGCCATCCATAACGACGGGGCTTCTGATGTGGAATTGATGAACTGGGCTAAACAAGGTGTTATTGTACCAGTTGAAGACTTGATCGATGAGCATATGCCAAACCTCAAGAAAATTTTGGATGAAAATCCAGAGTATCGTTCCATGATTACAGCACCAGACGGACATATCTACTCATTCCCATGGATTGAAGAGTTGGGTGAAGGCAAGGAATCTATCCATACTGTCAGCGATATTGCTTGGATTAACAAGGAATGGTTGAACAAGCTTGGTCTTGAAATGCCAAAAACAACCGATGACTTGATCAAGGTCCTTGAAGCCTTCAAGACAAAAGATCCAAACGGCAACGGTAAGGCAGATGAAATCCCAATGTCCTTTGTCAACGGTAACGGCGGCGAAGACTTCAAGATTCTCTTTGGTGCCTTTGGCGTCGGAGATAACGACGAGCACATCGTTGTCAACAATGACGGCACTGTTGACTTTACAGCGGACAATGAAGACTACAAAGAAGGTGTTGAGTTCATGCGTACCCTTCAAGAGAAAGGTCTTATTGACCCAGAAGCCTTCGAGCATGACTGGAATACTTATCTTGCTAAAGGTAGTGAAAATCTCTACGGTGTATACTTCACTTGGGATAAAGCGAACATTACAGGGATGAACGATACTTATGACATCTTGCCAGTCTTGGCAGGTCCTGACGGAACCAAGCACATCACACGTACAAACGGTATGGGCTTTCAACGTGACCGCATGGTCATTACTTCAGCTAACAAAAACTTGGAATTGACTGCTAAATGGATTGATGCCCAATACAAACCAATCCAGTCTGTTCAAAACAACTGGGGTACCTATGGGGACGAAACCCAACAAAACATATTTGAACTTGATACAGCAACCAATAGCCTTAAGCACCTACCGTTGAACGGCACTGCACCGGGTGAATTGCGTCAGAAGACAGAAGTTGGAGGACCGCTTGCTATTCTTGACGAATACTACGGTACAGTGACAACTATGCCAGATGATGCTAAATGGCGTTTGGACTTGATGCACGCAACCTATCTTGACTATGTGACCAACGATGATATCTACCCTCGTGTCTTCATGGAACAAGAAGATTTGGACAAGATTGCCCAAGTAGAAGCAGATATGAACGACTTCATCTACCGCAAACGTGCAGAGTGGATTGTAAACGGTGGTATCGAAGAAGAATGGGATAGCTACTTGAAAGAGTTGGAAAGCTATGGTCTTTCTGACTGGTTAGCTATTAAGCAAAAATACTACGATCAGTACAAAGAAAAACAGTAATTTAAAAGGAGGCTGCCTGTGAAAACAGTTGATAAAGCCAATCAAATTATTCAGACAGAAAAAGGAAACGTCAATCCGATTTTCAAACCGCAAGCCCATTTAACACCAGAAACAGGCTGGATGAACGACCCCAATGGATTTATCTACTTCCGTGGAGAATACCATTTGTTCTACCAATTCAACCCTTACGAGAGTGTTTGGGGGCCAATGCACTGGGGGCATGCCAAAAGTAAGGACTTGGTCAACTGGGAACACCTTCCAGTTGCCCTTGCTCCAGACAAGGACTACGATAAGGACGGCTGTTTCTCGGGCTCTGCCATTGTCAAAGATGATGTTCTATGGCTCATGTATACCGGTCATATCAACAATGAAGACGGGACAGTTAGCCAAGTTCAGAACATGGCCTTCTCAACTGACGGTATTCACTTTGAAAAAATCGAGCAGAATCCAGTCGCAACAGCAGATGGACTGCCAGAAGAAGTCATCGCCAATGACTTCCGCGATCCGAAGATTTTTGAGAAAGATGGTCACTACTACTCTGTTGTCGCTACCAAGCACAAGGACAATGTCGGCTGTATCGTCTTACTCAGCTCTCCCAACCTGACGGATTGGACATTTGAGTCTATCTTCTTGAAAGGTGAGGCCAACCAAGGCTTTGTCTGGGAATGTCCTGACTACTTTGAAGTGGACGGTCAAGAGTACCTGATTATCTCTCCAATGCGTTACCAAAAAGACGGAAATGACTTTATCAATATCAACTCCAACATCTTTGTGACAGGTCATGTGGACTGGGACAAGAAAGTCTTTGTGGCAGATTCCTTTAAGGAAATCGACCATGGGCATGATTTCTATGCAGCTCAAACGACTGAAGGTCCAGAAGGCGAACGTGTCATGATTGCCTGGATGCACACTTGGGGACGCAAGTTGGTGACCAATGACCTAGGCCATAAGTGGTACGGTCAGATGACTCTTCCACGCATTCTCAAGAAGACTGAAAACGGATTGCACCAAGTTCTGCCAACAAGTGTCTTGGAAGCCTTCAAGGATATTGAAATTGGACAAAGCATCCAAGGTCCAAGCAAGCTCTCTCTTAAACTGGAAGACAGTTTGGAGTTAAAACTTGGAAGCGACCAAGACTACCTACAATTTGGTTACGACAAGGAAAGTCAAGAAGTCTATATTGACCGTAGCCACCTCAAAATCCAGCAAGCTGGTGAAGAGGAATGGTCAACCGTACGTCGAGCGGTCACGGTTCAAGCGACAGACTTGTTGGTTTTGGTTGACAGCAACTGTGTGGAAATCCTTGTCAACGAAGGGCAGGAAAGCCTGACATCGACTTTCTATATTGAGGGTGATTACCAAGTCACCGATCTAGATTAACTGCCCCCTAAAATTCAAGACCTGCTTGTGCGGGTCTTTTCTAATGGGCCTGAGGTGTTTATCATCCCTCCCAGGCATTTTTTACAGAAAAAGAGTATAATGTTTGAAAAGTTTCCTTTGGGGGAGGTTAGGATGGAATTTAGGAGAAAAGCAGCTGGTATCGGTGTTTGTGTCATTATTGCCTTGGCCAGTCAGTGGCTGGGAAGTCAATTTCCGCTGGTTGGTGGAGCAGTCTTTGCCTTGATAATAGGACTGGTCTTAGCATTTTTTATCAAGGATAGCTATGTTTTGGATGCTGGATTGGCCTTTACATCTAAAAAAATATTGCAATATGCGGTTATTCTACTAGGGTTTGGTCTCAATCTGGGTGTCATCTGGGAGACTGGCAAGCAGTCCTTGCCTATTATCCTTGCGACAATTTCAACAGCCCTGCTAGTGGCCTATCTTGGGCACAAGTATTTTGCGATTGAAGCACCGATTGCAATCCTGGTCGGAGTTGGTTCTTCGATTTGTGGGGGTTCTGCCATTGCAGCGACAGCGCCTGTTATCAAGGCCAAGGATGAAGAGGTTGCCCAAGCCATCTCGGTGATTTTTTTCTTTAATCTCTTGGCAGCACTGCTATTTCCCAGTTTAGGAAAAATCCTGGGATTTTCCACCCAATCGGGTCAAGAATTTGGCTTGTTTGTAGGAACTGCCATCAATGATACCTCCTCTGTCACAGCGGCAGCAAGCACCTGGGATAATCTTTACCAGCTGGGAAGTCAGACCCTAGATACAGGTGTAACAGTCAAATTGACACGAACTCTGGCCATCATACCGATTACTCTTGTTCTGGCCATTCTGCAAGCCAAAAAAGCTCGGTCCAGCCAGTCAGATTTCTCGCTCAAAACGGTCTTTCCGACCTTTATCCTCTTTTTCCTTGGGGCCAGTCTTTTTACGACGATTTGGACTGGTCTGGGCTATTCTCAAGCAATTTTTGCGCCCATCAAGGATTTGTCTAAGTTCTTCATCACCATGGCCATGGCAGCGATTGGACTCAAGACAGACCTGCTTCATCTGCTCAGGACAGGTGGAAGAGCCATTCTGCTAGGGGCCAGCTGCTGGATTAGCATTACCTGCATCTCCCTCCTCTTGCAGTATCTGCTAGGGATGATTGGCTAGTCAGGAATTTATAAACCTGTATTTACAGTTCAACACCTTTAACTAAGGAAATTTTCTAAATGACATTTACTTGTAAATACAGCTTCTTAGAAAGTAAGCGAGGACTTGCTCACAAGAGCGGTCCTTTTATGGTATAATTAAATCTATGATTTCAGGAATTATCAATTTAAAAAAAGAGGCTGGCATGACCAGTCATGATGCGGTTTTCAAGCTCCGCAAGATCCTACAGGAAAAGAAAATTGGCCATGGCGGGACCCTGGACCCAGATGTGACAGGTGTTCTGCCCATTGCGGTTGGCAAGGCTACTCGCATGATTGAGTTCATGCAGGAGGAGGGCAAGGTCTACGAGGGCGAGATTACCATTGGCTACTCGACTACGACAGAAGATGCGTCCGGGGAAACTTTGGAGACGACGCCTGTTTTGGAAATAGCAGAGCAGGCAGTGGATGAGGCTATGGCTAGCTTTGTCGGTCGGATTACCCAGATTCCGCCTATGTACTCAGCTGTCAAGGTCAATGGCCGTAAGCTCTATGAATATGCACGAGCAGGAGAGCAGGTAGAGCGTCCCCAACGCCAGGTGGACATTTACAGCTTTGAACGCACTAGCCCTATTCAGCTGTCAGACGGCTGTGCCAGATTTACGTTCCGTGTCAAATGCGGCAAGGGAACCTATGTTCGGACCCTGTCTGTGGACCTGGGTGCCAAGCTAGGTTATGCCAGCCACATGTCCAAATTGGAGCGGACTGGTTCAGCAGGCATGTGCCTGGATGACGCACTGACCTTGGAGGAAATAGCGGCCTTGGTTGCTAGAGATGATTTCTCCTTCCTTCGTCCCATTGAGCAAGGCATTGGTGACCTGCCGATTGTGACCTTGAATGAAGAGCAGGTGGCAGATGCTGGCTTTGGCCGTTTTCTCCAATTGGATGCCAGTGCAGACCGAGTAGCTGGCTTATATGAGGACAAGTTGATTGCTGTTTTTGAAAAACGAGACGACCTCTACAAACCAAGCAAGGTTTTTGCCTAGTTTTCGTCCAAAAATATGATAAAATAAACTGTTATGGAAATTATAGAGATAAATGATTACAGGGATTTGAACCAGCAGGAGCCTACGGTGCTGGTTTTGGGTTATTTTGATGGGATTCACCTGGGCCACCAGGCACTCTTGCAGCGGGCCAGAAAAATTGCGGATCAAGAGGGGTTGACCGTGACGGTTTTGACCTTTCCTGAGTCCCCCAAGTTGGCTTTTGCCCGCTTTTCGCTGGACTTACTCCTTCATTTGACCAGCCGGGAGAAACGCTACCAGCTCTTGGCAGACCATGGTGTAGACCGGCTATTTTTGACGCCCTTTACCAGTGAATTTGCCAGCAATCAGCCGGAGCAATTTGTAGAACGCTATATCAAGGGGCTCAAGGCTCAGGTCTTGGTGGCAGGTTTCGACTATCATTTTGGCAATTGCAGAGCAGATGTTACGGCTTTGGCAGAACTGTTTGATGGTCGGGTTGAGGTTGTGGAGGCAGTGACCATGGGCGGTGAAAAAATTTCTTCCACCCGCATTCGCCAAGCTATTAAAGAAGGGAATGTCACCCTTGCTAATCAATTGCTGGGCTACACCTTTACGACTCAAGGCCTGGTTGTTCACGGGGATGCTAGAGGTCGAACCATTGGCTATCCTACCGCTAATTTGGCTCCTTACGATAGAGTTCATCTACCGTCGGACGGTGTTTATGTAGCAGATGTAGAGGTCGGTGGCCGACGTTACCGAGCCATGACCAGCGTAGGGAAAAATGTCACCTTTGATGGGACTGAACTGCGGATTGAGGCCCATATTTTTGACTTTGAAGACTTTATCTACGGAGAAAGCATGACTATTTTCTGGTTGGAAAAAATTCGTGACATGATTAAGTTTGATGGCATTGAGGCTCTGATGGAGCAGATGAAGAGTGATGAAGCCTATTCACTCAACTGGGGGCAGCATGATTAAAAAATGGGTCCAACACCCTATTTATGAAAAGGTCATGACCTATCTGGCCCTGGCCTACGTTCTTTTGATTGTCTTGGAACTGCTAGATACCAGCCTTGTGTATAATTCTGGCTTTCAGACCTTGGATTGGTGCCTCTGGTTCATTTTTGTAGTGGACTATTTCGTTCAGCTTTATTATGCAGAAGATAATCTGCAATATATACAGGACCATATCTTGGAATTGATTGCCATTATTCCCTTCGATTCGGTCTTTCGTTTCCTGCAGATTGGTCGGCTGGCGCGGCTTTTTCGCCTGGTCAAGGTTGCCCGCATTTTTGCCCTATCCAATCGTTTCTGGGACACGCTCAATAAGCTCCTCCACACCAATAGCCTGTCCAAGGTTCTGATGCTCAATGTATCAGCTGTCCTAGTGGCCAGTGGGGTCCTGTCTATCATCGAGAAGAAGTCCTTCTTTGATGCTCTCTGGTGGTCTATTGTGACCATGACAACGGTTGGTTACGGGGATATTGTTCCTACGGATACTGTTTCAAAAATTATGGCCATCCTCCTGATGTTGATTGGCATCTGCACCTTCGGTATGGTGACCTCGACCATTACCCGCTTTTTTACCGACAATGAGCGCGAGACCAAGATGGATATTCTCCTTGCCAAAATCGAGGAACAAGGTTTGAAGATTCAGGAGTTGGAGAAAAAAATCGACATTTTGATTAAGAAAGAGGAATAAATCCAGGAATAGCCTTGAAAACGTTCTAAAGTTGCGATATAATATAAGTGATTAGGAATGTAGAAGGGAGCTGAAACAGATGATTACCTTGTTTTTATCGCCAAGCTGTACTAGTTGTCGCAAGGCGCGTACATGGTTGACCAATCATGAAGTCCCTTTTATTGAGCACAATATTATGACCAGTCCGCTGACTGCTGTCGAGCTTAAGCAAATTTTAGCCTTGACAGAAAATGGAACGGACGACCTCATTTCGACACGTTCTAAGGTTTTTCAAAAGTTGAATGTGGATGTCGATGACCTGTCCATTGGTCAATTGATTGAATTGATAGAAACCTATCCGAGTCTCTTGCGTCGTCCCATTATCTTGGATGAAAAGCGGATGCAGATTGGGTTTAACGAAGATGAAATCCGTGCCTTCCTTCCTAGAAAATACCGTAAACAAGAATTAAAAAATGCTACATTGCGAGCAGAAATAGGATAAATTGATATGAACAAAAATTATTCATATCCACTTGATTTTTCGTGGAGCACAGAGGAGATTTCCTCCGTGCTTTCTTTTTTGAATCAGGTGGAGCTGGCCTATGAAAAGGGAGCTGATGCAGGACAGGTTTTGACAGCCTACCGTGCCTTCAAGGAAGTGGTTCCCAGTAAGGCCCAAGAAAAGCAAATTGACCGTGATTTTGAGGATGTTTCTGGCTACTCTAGCTACCGTGTAGTCAAGGCTGCCCAAGAAAGGCAGAAGGGGGTGGTCAGACTTGGACGCTAAATACCAGTTTGCCCTGACGATTGTCAAGGAAGCCGGGGACTTTCTCCTGGAACATCTGGACGACCAGTTGGAAATCACTGCAAAGACTAATCCCCAGGACTTGGTAACCCATGTGGATATGGCTATCCAGGAGCGTCTCAGTCAGGCTATTTTATCGCATTATTCTGACGACCATATCTTTGGTGAAGAAGGTGGCGATGTTTCCAGCATTGATACTGGTCATGTCTGGGTCATCGACCCTATTGACGGGACCACGAATTTTATCGCGCAGAAGGCGGATTTTGCCATTATGCTGGCTTATTTTGAAGAAGGAAAAGGGATTTTTGCGGTCATTTACGATCTCATGAATGATGAGATTTTGCATGGTGGTGCTGACTATCCTGTCAAGCTCAATGACCAACTCTTGCCTGCTCCCCAGAAGAAGGATTTTGCCTACAGTTTGCTGGGGCTCAATGCCAAGATTTATGCAGAAAATGCCTATGGTTTGCGGGATTTGGCCCAGCAAACCCTGGGGACGCGATCGGTAGGAAGTGCTGGAATTGGCTTTTTACAGGTTTTGAAGGGGCGTCTTCTGGCCTACGCTTCCTATATTTACCCCTGGGATTATGCGGCAGCAGCCATACTTGGTCAGGCCCTTGGGTTCAGTCTCCTGAGTTTGGAAAATGACCAGCCACTTTACCAGGGACGGGAGTATGTTCTCTTGGTGGCCGACGCCAATGTTGAAGAAGTAAAAAGGTATCTGACATCATGAATTTACCACAAGATTTTATTGATAAATATAGTGAATTGCTTGGACCAGAAGCCCAAGCATTTTTTGAGAGTTTTGACCAGCCAGCTGTTTCAGGGTTTCGTACCAATCCGCTTAAAGAGGCCCAGATGGAATTTGTGGATGCCATTCCGGACATGCCCTGGTCTTACTATGGCAAAGTTTCAGGAAAATCCCCTGAGCACGTGACAGGTCTGGTCTATTCCCAGGAACCGGCCGCTCAGATTGTCGGTCAAGTAGCTGCGCCTGCAAAAGGGATGAAAGTCCTGGACTTGGCGGCAGCCCCAGGAGGCAAGTCGACCCACCTGCTTTCCTATCTGGATAATACTGGCCTCTTGGTCAGTAACGAAATATCGACCAAGCGTTCCAAGATTTTAGCTGAAAATATTGAACGGTTTGCTGCCAGAAATGTTATCGTGACCAATGAATCAGCCGACCGTTTGGCAAAGGTTTTCCCTTCCTATTTCGATATGATTGTTCTGGATGCCCCCTGCTCAGGTGAGGGCATGTTCCGCAAGGATCCGGATGCCATTCAGTACTGGTCTGCGGACTACCCGGCCCAATGTGCGGCTCTACAGAGAGAAATCTTGGAGTCTGCAATAGAGATGCTGGCTCCCCAGGGACAACTGATTTATTCAACCTGCACCTGGTCGCCTGAGGAAAACGAAGAAATTGTAGCCTGGTTAGTAGAAGAATTTCATCTAGAGTTGGTGGATATTCCTAAAATAAATGGAATGGTGGAGGGCATTGGCTGTCCTGAGACGGCTCGTATGTATCCGCACCATTTCAAGGGGGAAGGGCAATTTGTGGCCAAGTTCCGCTATGTCGGTCAGGGAAGAAGCAAGAAAGTCAAGTCTGGCAAGTCCAATCTCAACCGGGAACAAAGCCAGCTCTGGAAGGAGTTTGCGGAACAGCAGTTGCGGGTTCAGTTGGACGGTCTCCTGCAGGTCTTTGGCGACAATCTCTATCTCTTGCCTGCCGGTCTGCCAGACTTATCCAAGGTTAAGATTGCCCGAAATGGTCTTCATCTGGGCGTTTTCAAGAAGAAACGTTTCGAGCCAAGTTTTGCCCTTGGTCTTGCCCTGCATAGCCATGAGGTGAAAAAACGAGTGGACATTGGCTTGGATGATTTCACCGCCTATGTGGCTGGTCAGCCTCTTGAAGTGTCCAAGGATTTGCCTAATGGTTGGTATCAGGTAGCGGTTGCTGGCAATGGTCTGGGATTTGCAAAAATTGTCAATGGGACCTTGAAAAACAGCTTTCCCAAAGGCCTTCGTTTTTAAGAGATGCAAGCAGATTATTTTTGCAACTTGTACGGTTATATGTTATAGTGGAATGGTGGAAAAATCTTGTAAATTCTATGTAAAAAATACATAAAATAGAGGAGATTCCACTGAAAAATGTAAAGGAAAAAACGACATGAAAAAAAAGCATAAGCTAGGTATTGCAGCTTTATTTTTAGTTTCTAGTTTGGCCCTTTCTGCTTGCTCGTCATGGATTGATCGTGGAGAATCCATTACAGCAGTAGGGTCGACAGCCCTCCAACCCTTGGTTGAGGCGGCAGCGGATGAATTTGGCTCTGTCAACATCGGTAAGTCTGTCAATGTCCAAGGTGGTGGTTCGGGTACTGGTTTGTCACAGGTTCAGTCAGGAGCTGTCCAAATTGGTAACTCAGACGTATTTGCTGAGGAGAAGGATGGGATTGATGCCAGCCAGCTGGTGGACCATCAAGTAGCAGTTGCAGGTCTAGCGGTCATTGTCAACGAAGAGGTGACAGTAGACGACATCTCGACAGAGGACTTGCGTAAAATCTTCACTGGTGAAATTACCAACTGGAAGGAGCTAGGTGGTAAAGACCTTCCAATTTCCATTATCAACCGTGCAGCAAGTTCGGGTTCTCGTGCGACCTTTGACGGCATCATCATGCAAGGTGAAAAAGCCATTCAAAGTCAGGAACAGGATTCAAACGGGATGGTTAAGTCCATTGTAGCCCAAACGCCAGGAGCGATTTCTTATTTGGCCTTTGCCTATCTAGATGAGTCAATTCATACCATTAAATTGAACGGGTTTGAACCGACGGCTGAAAATGTAGCGACCAACGACTGGCCAATCTGGGCTTACGAGCATATGTACACCAAGGGCGAGCCTGAAGGTTTGACCAAGGAATTCTTGGACTACATGTATTCAGAAGAAGTCCAAGAAGGTATCGTTGTCAGCATGGGCTATATTTCTATGAATGCCATGAAAGTTGAAAAGACAGCTGATGGCGTGGTCACAGAGAAGGAGTAGAAATGAAAAATCAACAACTTGAAAAAGAATTGTCAACCCCTTCCAAGAACTCTCGTTTAGAGAAATTTGGTCAAATTTTGACCTTCCTTTGCTTGAGCTTGATTGTCTTCATCGTTGCCATGATTTTGATTTTCGTGGCCCAACGCGGACTTTCGACCTTCTTTGTGGATGGCATTAGCATTGTAGATTTCTTGTTCGGTGACAAGTGGGAACCGGCATCCAAAACTTTTGGTGCCCTACCAATGATTTCTGGTTCCTTTATCGTTACCATCCTGTCAGCAGTGATTGCAACGCCGATTGCTATCGGAGCAGCAGTCTTTATGACAGAGATTTCACCAAAACGTGGTGCTAAGATTCTCCAGCCAGTTATCGAATTGCTAGTCGGTATTCCATCAGTAGTTTATGGTTTCATCGGTTTGCAGGTGGTGGTACCCTTTGTCCGCTCCATCTTTGGCGGGACAGGTTTTGGTATCTTGTCAGGTGTATTCGTACTCTTCGTCATGATTTTGCCAACTGTAACCTTTATGACAGTGGACAGCTTGAAGGCCGTTCCTCGTCACTACCGTGAGGCAAGTTTGGCCATGGGTGCGACGCGTTGGCAGACTATCTGGCGCGTTATACTGAACGCAGCTAAACCAGGTATTTTTACAGCTGTTATCTTCGGTATGGCCCGTGCATTTGGTGAGGCCTTGGCTATTCAGATGGTGGTGGGTAACTCAGCGGTTATCCCAACGTCCTTGACAACACCTGCTGCGACCCTGACCTCTGTCTTGACCATGGGTATCGGTAACACGGTAATGGGAACGGTCCAGAACAACGTCCTCTGGTCACTGGCCCTTGTCTTGCTCTTGATGAGCTTGGTCTTCAATATGATTATGAAATTTATTACGAGAGAGGGTAAGAAAAACTATGCACGCTAAGAAAATGGATAAACTGGCGACTGGTATTCTTTACTCTATCGCTACAGTTATCGTCGTTATTTTGACAGCCCTTATCCTCTTTATCCTATTAAGAGGGTTGCCTCATGTAGACTGGCATTTCTTGACCAGCAAGTCATCTTCCTATAAAGCAGGTGGTGGTGTTGGTATCCAACTCTACAATTCCTTCTTCCTCTTGGTTGTAACGCTTTTGATTTCAGTTCCTCTGTCAACTGGTGCTGGTATCTACCTAGCGGAATATGCTAAGAAAGGTCCGTTGACCAACTTTATCCGTACCTGTATTGAAATCTTGTCCTCTCTGCCATCGGTAGTCGTTGGTTTGTTTGGTTACTTGATTTTCGTTGTCCAGTTTGAATATGGTTTCTCTATCATCTCAGGTGCCTTGGCCCTGACTGTATTCAACCTGCCACAGATGACCCGTAACGTTGAGGATAGCCTGCGCCACGTTCACCATACACAACGTGAGGCCGGTTTGGCCCTTGGGTTGTCACGCTGGGAAACCGTTCTCCACGTGGTCATTCCTGAGGCTTTGCCAGGTATTGTTACTGGTATTGTCCTTGCATCCGGTCGTATCTTCGGTGAAGCAGCAGCTCTGATTTATACCGCTGGTCAATCAGCTCCGGCCCTTGATTGGTCCAACTGGAACCCGCTCAGCGTTACCAGCCCGATTTCGATTTTCCGTCAGTCAGAAACCCTAGCGGTTCATATCTGGAAGGTCAACAGTGAGGGAACGATTCCTGATGCGACACAAGTATCTGCAGGTTCTGCAGCCATCCTCTTGGTATTTATCTTGATTTTCAACCTTTCTGCCCGTTATATCGGTAAGAAACTTCATGCGAAAATGACTTCTGCAGCATAAGCAGTCGACTTATAAGGAGAAAAAATGGCAGAATATAACTGGAATGAACGCCATATCATTACCTTCCCAGAAGAAAAAATTGCCCTTTCGACAAAGGATGTACATGTTTACTACGGTAAAAATGAGGCTATCAAGGGCATTGATATGCAGTTCGAGAAAAATAAAATCACAGCCTTGATTGGTCCGTCAGGTTGTGGGAAATCGACTTACCTTCGCAGTCTCAATCGGATGAATGATACCATTGATATTGCCAAGGTAACCGGCCAAATCCTCTATGAAGGAATTGACATTAACAAGCCAAACATGAACGTTTACGAAATCCGTAAGCACATCGGTATGGTTTTCCAACGTCCCAACCCATTTGCTAAGTCCATCTACAAAAACATTACCTTTGCCCATGAGCGTGCAGGTGTCAAGGACAAGCAAGTCTTGGATGAAATCGTGGAAAACTCGCTCAAGCAAGCAGCCCTCTGGGACCAGGTCAAAGACGATTTGCACAAGTCAGCCTTTACCTTGTCAGGTGGTCAGCAGCAACGCCTCTGTATCGCGCGTGCTATCTCTGTAAAACCACAGATTTTGCTTATGGATGAGCCAGCTTCAGCCCTGGACCCAATTGCGACGATGCAGTTGGAAGAAACCATGTTTGAACTCAAGAAGAATTATACGATTATCATCGTGACTCACAACATGCAACAAGCAGCCCGGGCCAGCGATTATACAGCCTTCTTCTACCTGGGTGATTTGATTGAGTATGATAAGACATCAAACGTCTTCCAAAATGCCAAACTCAAGTCAACCAGCGACTACGTTTCAGGACACTTCGGATAGAAAGGAGACACCATGACAACACCTATTTTACAAGTAAAAGATTTGTCTGTTTACTACAATAAGAAAAAGGCTTTGAACAGTGTCTCTATTGATTTCTACCCAAATGAGATTACAGCCTTGATTGGTCCTTCAGGTTCTGGTAAATCAACGCTTTTGCGGTCTATCAACCGTATGGGCGATTTGAACCCAGAAGTAACCTTGACAGGAGCTATTGATTACAACGGCAAGAATATTTATAGTCCACGCACAGATACTGTTGACTTGCGCAAGGAAATCGGGATGGTCTTTCAGCAACCCAACCCATTCCCAATGACCATTTATGAGAATGTTGTCTATGGTCTTCGTATCAATGGTATCAAGGATAAGGCCGTCTTGGATGAGGCAGTAGAACGTTCGCTCAAAGGTGCTTCTATCTGGGATGAGGTCAAGGATCGTCTCCATGACTCGGCCTTGGGTTTGTCAGGTGGTCAGCAGCAACGTGTTTGTGTGGCCCGTGTATTGGCAACCAGTCCTAAGATTATTTTGATGGATGAGCCTACCTCGGCCCTTGACCCGATTTCGGCTGGTAAGATTGAAGATACGCTCTATGGCTTGAAAGAAAAGTACACCATGGTTCTGGTTACCCGTTCTATGCAGCAGGCGTCCCGTATCTCAGACCGTACTGGTTTCTTCTTGGATGGCGACTTGATTGAGTACAATAAAACCAAGGAAATGTTCTTGAATCCAGCTCACAAGGAAACCGAAGACTATATTACTGGTAAATTCGGTTAATCTTCATTTAGATATAGAAAAGAGATATATATGTTAAGAGCACAATTTGAAGAAGAATTAGGAAAATTGCATAATCAATTCTATGCCATGGGGAACGAAGTACAGGCGCAAATCAACAATGCAGTCCGTGCCTTTACAACTCATGACCGTGAATTGGCTAAGGAAGTCATCGAGGCAGATAGCAAAATCAATGAGTTTGAAGTCAAACTTGAGAAAAAGTCACTTGAAATCATTGCCTTGCAACAGCCTGTATCAACAGACTTGCGCCGTGTTATCACTGTCTTGAAGGCAACCAGCGACTTGGAGCGTATGGGAGACCATGCTGTTTCTATCGCCAAGGCGACTATCCGCATGAAGGGTGAAGTTCGTATCCAGATTGTTGAAGATGAAATCAAGAAGATGGGTAAAGAAGTCCGTAATCTGGTAGAAGCGGCTCTGGATCTCTACTTGAATGCATCAGAAATCGAAATAGCCTACGAAGTGGCAGCTCGTGATGAAATCATCAATAATTTCTACGCGACAATCCAGGAATTGACCACTGAAGAAATCAAGAAAAATCCGGACGCTTTGATTGCCGGACGTGATTACTTCCAAGTCTTGACCTACCTGGAGCGTGTAGGGGATTACGCGAAAAATATCTGTGAGTGGATGGTCTATCTCCGCACAGGTGATATCACAGAATTGTAAGAATAGCATAAACTATTGAAGTCTTTAGCATCCGTCTAGAGGCTTTTTTCTTGGGTTCTGTGTCTTGATTGTTGGGGTGAGAGTTAGGGTCTGCTTCTCAGGGGAATTGTCTGCTTTTAGTAGGAATTGGCGCTAAAATATGGTATAATGAAGGGTATTCGTTAGAATGTTTTAATACTCTTCGAAAATCAAAAATATCCGTCGTCAAGCGCATTGGTGAGTGAAAAGCCCCGGGGGAGGTTTTCAGCCTGTCGCCTTGAAACGAGAGAACGACAGAGTTCTACCTTCGGCGTTTTTGAGGCGAACAAGTTCGCTCTATTTCCAGCCTTCAACTGTTCCCCAAACAGTTGAAGCTAGGCTAGATTGATTTTCATTAAGTATAACTAGAAAAATAAGGGATGAACATGACAGAAGAAATCAAAGATTTACAAGAAAAAGCCCAGGAATATGATGCCAGTCAAATTCAGGTCCTAGAGGGACTGGAGGCTGTTCGCATGCGTCCGGGTATGTATATCGGGTCTACTTCTAAAGAAGGCCTCCACCACCTGGTTTGGGAAATCGTCGACAACTCGATTGACGAGGCACTGGCAGGCTTTGCCAGCAAGATTGAAGTCTTTATTGAGCCGGATAATTCGATTACGGTTGTTGACAATGGCCGTGGTATCCCGGTTGATATTCAGGAAAAAACAGGTCGTCCGGCCGTTGAGACAGTCTTTACCGTTCTCCACGCCGGTGGTAAATTTGGCGGTGGTGGCTACAAGGTGTCAGGTGGTTTGCACGGTGTAGGTTCATCGGTCGTCAATGCCCTGTCTACCCAGCTGGATGTCCATGTCTATAAAAATGGTCAGGTATATTATCAAGAATACCGTCGTGGTGAAGTGGTAGATGATTTGAAGGTCATTGGTGAGACAGACCGCAATGGTACTACCGTTCACTTTATTCCAGACCCAGAAATCTTCACGGAAACGACCGAGTTTGACTTTGCTAAGCTCAATAAACGTATCCAGGAATTGGCCTTCCTCAACCGTGGTTTGCAGTTGACCATCAGCGATAAGCGTGAGGGGCAGGAGCAGACCAAGGAGTACCACTATGAGGGCGGTATTGCCTCTTACGTGGAATATCTCAATGAAAATAAGGATGTCATCTTTGAGACGCCGATTTACACAGACGGTGAGATGGACGACATCACCGTCGAAGTGGCCATGCAGTACACGACCAGCTACCATGAAAATGTGGTCAGCTTTGCCAACAATATCCATACCCATGAAGGCGGTACCCATGAGCAAGGTTTCCGTACGGCCCTGACTCGTGTTATCAATGACTATGCTAAGAAAAATAAAATCCTCAAGGAAAATGAGGACAATCTGACTGGTGAGGATGTTCGTGAGGGTCTGACCGCCGTTATCTCTGTCAAGCACCCTGGACCGCAGTTTGAAGGTCAGACCAAGACCAAGCTGGGCAACAGCGAAGTTGTTAAAATCACCAACCGTCTCTTCTCAGACGCCTTTGCGGAGTTTCTTTTGGAAAATCCACAAATTGCCCGTCGAATTGTAGAAAAAGGCATTCTGGCCAGCAAGGCTCGTATTGCTGCCAAGCGGGCGCGTGAAGTCACCCGTAAGAAGTCAGGTTTGGAGATTTCCAACCTGCCTGGTAAATTGGCTGATTGTTCGTCAAATGACGCGACTAAGACAGAGCTCTTTATCGTCGAAGGGGATTCGGCTGGTGGTTCGGCTAAATCTGGTCGTGACCGTGAGTTCCAGGCCATTCTGCCTATCCGTGGTAAGATTTTGAACGTGGAAAAGGCCAGCATGGATAAAATCCTGGCCAACGAAGAAATCCGTAGTCTCTTTACAGCTATGGGGACTGGTTTTGGGGCAGATTTTGATGTTGAGAAAGCTCGCTACCAAAAATTGGTCATTATGACCGATGCCGATGTCGACGGAGCTCATATCCGAACCCTTCTCTTGACCCTCTTTTACCGTTACATGCGTCCGATTGTCGAAGCGGGTTACGTCTATATTGCCCAGCCACCAATCTATGGTGTCAAGGTCGGAAGTGAGATTAAGGAATACATCCAACCAGGAGCCAATCAAGAACAAGAACTCCAGGCAGCCTTAGAAAGACATAGTACAGGACGTTCCAAGCCAACCATTCAGCGGTACAAAGGTTTGGGAGAAATGGACGATCACCAGCTCTGGGAAACAACCATGAATCCTGAAAATCGTCTTATGGCACAAGTTTCAGTAGATGATGCTGCTGAGGCAGATAAAATCTTTGATATGTTGATGGGAGACAAGGTTGAACCCCGTCGCGAGTTTATCGAGGAAAATGCGGTTTACTCAACATTGGATATTTAGAACATATTCACTGAAAAAAATTGTGCACTAGCTAGCAATATATGGTATAATAAGGCGATATATTCTAGTAAATTACTATACTATCTAAGGAGAACTACATGTCTAAAGGAACAATCTATTTAATCGTAGCGATTGTTGTTATATTAATTGTTGCCTATGTAGCCTGCCTTATTATCCGAAAGAAAAACGAGCAAAAGTTGCTTCAATTGGAGGATCGTAAGGAAGAGCTATTCAACCTACCAGTGAACGATGAAGTTGAGCAAGTTAAGACCTTGCACTTGATTGGTCAGAGTCAAATTTCCTTCCGCGAGTGGAATCAAAAATGGGTGGATCTTTCCCTCAATTCATTTGCAGATATTGAGAACCATATTTTTGAAGCAGAAGGGTTTAACAATGCTTTCCGCTTTGTCAGCACAAAGAATGCTATTGACAGCATTGAGAGCCAGATTGACCTGATTGAAGAAGATATCACGTCAATCCGTCAAGGCTTGGCAGAGCTTTCCGAACAAGAAGAGAAAAATACTGGTCGTGTCAAATACGCCTTGGATATGTTTGAAGAATTGCAGGCAACTCTGCAGAAAAATTCAGGCAAGTACGGCGATACACTTCCAGAGCTTGAAAAGCAAGTTAAGAATATCGAAGTGGAATTTTCAGAATTCGTTATGCTCAATTCTTCTGGTGATCCGCTTGAGGCAGCTGAAATTCTGAACAAGACAGAGGAGCACATGATTGCCCTCAATCAAATCATGGATCTAATCCCTGCCTTGGTGGAGAAAGTGGATGTAGACTTCCCAGAGCAGTTGGAAGATTTGGAGTCTGGTTACCGTAAGTTGGTTGAGCAGAATTACCTGTTCACAGAGACGGACATTGAGTCGACTTTCCAGGAAATCCGTGTTGCTATTCGTGAAAATTCAGCCCTCATCGTGTCATTTGATTTGGATGTGGCTGAGGCTGAAAATACCCACATTCAAGAGCGCATTGACCATCTCTATGATGTATTCCAGAAGGAAATTGATGCTCACAAAGTGACAGTTAAAATCAGCAAAACCCTACCCAAGTATTTGGAGCATATCCGCAGCAATTCAGATAAATTGACAGAAGAGGTTAACCTTCTTCAAGCTACCTACGTTTTGGCGGATAGCAAGGTTTCTCGTATTCAACAATTGGCAAATCGCTTGACATCACTGGATGCTGTTGTGACAGAAGGTGTTGAAGATTTGGACAATCCTCAGGTAGCCTATTCAATTCTTCAGGAGCGCTTGGAACATGCCCTTGCAAGTTTGAAAGAAATTGAAGAAGAGCAGCTAGTCTTGGCAGACTATCTCAAGACCCAAGAGGATTCAGAAAAATCGGCTCGTATCAAAGCAAATCTCTACATTCATAAGCTGCACACCCTGAAACGCTTTATGGAAAAACGAAATCTTCCTGGTATTCCAGAATATTTCCTTTCAAGTTTCTTCCGTACCAGCGATCAGGTGGAAGCTTTGGCGGCAGAGTTAGAGTATTCAAAAATCAATATTGAAATCATTAATCGATTGTTGGAGAATGCGACCTATGATATGGAAAAATTAGAAGAAATTGCCTACTCAATCGTTCAGTATTCTACACTGACAGAGCAGTTGCTTCAGTATTCTAACCGCTACCGTTCATTCGACGAGAATATTCAAAAAGCCTTCAATCGTTCGCTTGCAATTTTTGAAAAAGATTTTGATTATCAAGCATCATTTGAAGAAATCTCATTTGCCTTGGAAGCAGTTGAACCAGGCGTTACAGAACGTTTTGTTCGTTCATACGAAAAGACTCGCGAAAGCATTCGTTATTAACAGAAGATTAAGGACTGAAGCAGTAGCTTCGGTCCTTGTTTGCGCTTTGGAGATTGCAGCGAAGCAATTGGATTAAGGTTGAAAGGACAGTTGTATAGGTGCAATCTGCATAGAAAAACTCCTCAGAATGGTCATTCTAAGGAGTAGTGAAATATGTCAACAGGTTTCAAATTAATGACACAGGGAAAGGAAGTTAGCTTATCTCCCATTTCCTAATTCCCTGCGCTGGTGCTGGTTTCCGTTGTTGTGTCAGAATCATCTGTGTCGCTGGAAGTTGTCGCACTTGTCTCAGCTGTTTCTTTATGTAATTCCTGATAGCTCGGTGCTTTAAAGAGACTGACGGTCGATTGTTTATTTTTTTGTGCCCAGAGGCTGGTTGACTCTTGACCAAGTGTTTCTTCTCTTTCTAGCAGTTTTTTCAGGGAATCTTGATAGGAATAAGTTGAAACATCTGGGAATCCGATATCGGTTTTTAAGAAACGGAAGAGATCGCCAGTTTGAATAGCATCGCTAGTTGCTAACTGAGAAGCTACCCGATTTTTTATATTTTCGATTTTAGCCAAAGTCGTTTCATCTGGATTGGTGAGTTCGATGCCACTATCGGTGTAGTAGAGCTTGCCAGCATAGGATGTATATTCTGGTGTAACAAAGGTATCTGCTGTTCGCATGGCAACAATCTGTTGTTTCTGCGGTGACAGTAAATCTTGTCCAACTTGTAGGAATTGATTGGTTTCAATGCCTAGTAAGTGCTCAATGGTTGGCAAGGAGTCTATCTCGCCACCGTAGGTATCAATGATTCGTCCCTCTGTCATTCCAGGTACCACAATCATGTAGGGAACCCGTTGTAACATGGCGTTGTCGTATTCGGACCAAGTTTCTGAGTCCTTGCCAATGAGGGCAGCCAAATCCGGGTTACGGGAATTAGAAATACCGTAATGGTCGCTGTAGAGGACAATGATAGAATTTTCGTAGAGGCCACTTTCTTTCAGGTAGTCAAAGAAAGCCTTGACTGCTGCATCGAGATAGTTTGCTGTAGCAAAGTAGCTATTGATGGTCGCATCCTCTCCCTTGGCCAGTGGGAAGCCGACTTCGTCGCCGCTCAAGCTGGTTGTGAATGGATAGTGATTGGATACGAGAATGTATTTGGCGTAGAATGGTTGCTGGAGAAGCTCCAGATACTGAATGGAATCAGCCAGGACAACCTTGTCATTGAGCCCGTATTGGAAGGAATTTTCTTCCGTCGGTTCTGAGAAGTAGGAAATATCAAAGAAGTTGTTGTATCCCCAGCGCTTGTAAGTGTTGTTTCGGTTCCAGAAGGTGCCGGTATTTCCGTGGAAGACAGCTGAGTCGTAACCGGCCAACTTGGATAGGATATAGGGAGCAGCTTGCTGGCTATTGCTTCCCCCATACTGGACCATAAAGGAACCCTGGTCGAGTCCGAATAAAGATGTATCCATCATGGTCTCAGCATCGGAGGTTTTCCCCGCCTTGACCTGGTGGAAGAAGTTTGAGAAAGCAAGGGTAGAGTTGGAATGGTAGAGGGAGTTGAGGAAGGGAGTAACCTCGTATTCCTGGCCGTCGACCTCTAGTTTGTAATCAATGATGAACTGCTGTAGACTTTCCAGGTGCAGGTAGATGACATTTTTCCCCTTGGCCTTGCCAAAAAATTCAGGATTTGGTGCTGCATAATTGGTTTGGATGAAGCTTTGCACAGGCTCCAAATCGGCTGCGCTGGCACCGGAACGGTCCTTCTCCGCAGAATAGGTCTGGTTGGCATTATAGCTTAAGTAGGCTGGCAAGCCCAGGGCCCGAACGATATAGGTATTGGAAAAACCGCGGGACAAGAGCTCTGGGCGATCAATTTCTGCTAAGAATAGGTTGATCGAAAAAAGCAGAACAGATAGTGACGTTAGGGCCAGAGCCTGGTTCTGAGGGAAAACTGAACGTTCTAATCTTATTTTTTTTGCACGAATCAGGAAAATCAGGCCAACAAAATCTAAGAAATAAACCAGGTCCCAGGGACGAAATAACTTGGTCACTGCTTGTCCCTTAAACCCTTCGGAAACGCTGGAAGATGCCAAAATAGTCGAGACGGAGAAGAAATCTGAAAATTCTCGGTAGTAGACGGCATTTGCGAACAGCCAGGCAATGAGGAGAAAGTAAATTGTCCCTGCAGTTGCGTAAAAGAGCTTGCTATTTTTGATATAGAGGGCCAGCCCCAGCAGCAGCAGCCCCAGTGGAATAGGGTTGATAATGGCAATCAGCAACTGGTAGGGGTTGGATAGGTCCAGGTTAAAGTCAACAAAATAGGCCCACAAGGCCTTGAGCCAATAGCTGGTCAAGAGGGCAAGAATAAAAGCCAGTCGGCCACTCAGTTGCTGTTTCATCCATTGGCTAATCTTTTTCACCATTCTAAAGTCCTCTCTGTCCTTTCAAAAAATTTTATAAGCCCCTTCACACCGAAGGCAGATTTAGAAACTAACTCTATATAAGAGTTCCGGTCTGTGAATATAGGTTCTCATCATTATACCACATTATACCACATTTTCAAAACATGCTTGAATTCTAGGAGTTTTTTTGTGAATCGAATAATTTTTTGGTATAATATTTCCATGAAATTGATTCTACATCCCAAAGCTGAAAAAAGGCTAAAAAGAGGACAGCATGGGCTCCTGGAACACGATTTTTTGGTTCAACCGGAGCTGGACAAGTGGGTGGAACTCTATAATCAAGCCAATCAGTTTATTGGTCAGGCCTATATTTCCAAAGAGAATAAGGGCTATGGCTGGTTGGTTAGTTCTACCAAGCAGGCAGTGACAGAGAAATGGTTTGTCAAACTCTTTGAGACAGCCAAATCTAAGCGGCAGGCCTATTTCCATTCGGAGCAGACGACTGCCTTCCGTCTCTTCAATCAAGATGGCGATGGTTTTGGTGGTTTTACAGTGGATTTGTATGCTGACTATGCTGTATTTTCCTGGTATAATTCCTTTGTTTATGGCATCAAAGAGGTGATTATTTCTGCCTTTAGCCAGGTTTATCAAGAACTTGCAGGTGCCTATGAAAAGATTCGTTTTAAAGGATTGGATTATGAGAGTGCACATCTATACGGTCAGGAGGCTCCAGATACCTTTACGGTTTTGGAAAATGGTGTCCGCTATCAAGTTTTCATGAACGATGGATTGATGACGGGAATTTTTCTGGACCAGCATGAGGTCCGTGGCTCACTGATAGATGGTCTCGCAGCTGGAAAATCCCTGCTCAATATGTTTTCCTATACGGCAGCCTTCTCGATAGCAGCGGCTATGGGCGGAGCCAGCCAGACGACCTCTGTTGATTTGGCTAAGCGATCTCGGGAGCTGTCCCAGGCGCATTTTGAGGCAAATGGTGTGGATGTTGACCAACATAGCTTTGTGGTCATGGATGTTTTTGAATACTTCAAATATGCCAAGCGTAAGGGCTTGACCTACGATGTTATCGTTATTGATCCACCAAGCTTTGCCCGTAATAAAAAACAAACTTTTTCGGTTGCCAAGGACTACCATAAGCTGGTCAGTCAGGCGGTGGAGATTTTAGTGCCAAATGGTCATTTGATTTTGTCAACCAATGCGGCCAATCTTTCCCTGGAGAAATTCAAGGACCAGATTGAAAAAGGATTCGGTGCTGTCAAGCATCGCTATGTGACGACCTATCGTCTTCCGTCGGATTTTGTATACAATAAAAAAGATGAAAGTAGTAATTACCTAAAGGTCTTTACAATACAGGTGAAAAAATGAAAATAGTCATTCCGATTATGCCTAGAAATTTTGAGGAAGTGGAAGCCTTAGACGTTGAGCGTCTGGCCGAAGCGGACTTGATTGAATGGCGGGCAGATTATCTGCAAAAAGAAGCTATCTTGACTCTTGCGCCTGCTATTTTTGAAAAATGCAACGGTAAGGAAGTGATTTTCACAGTTCGTACGACGCGTGAGGGTGGCTATCTGGACCTAGATGCCCAGGAATATGTGGACTTAATCAAGGAAGTTGCTGGACTTTATCAGCCTGAGTACATTGATTTTGAATACTATTCATATAAGGCCGTCTTCGACCAGATGCTGGACTTTCCAAATTTGGTCCTGAGCTACCACAACTTTGAGGAGACACCGGCCAACTATCTGGAAATCATGTCTGAATTGACTAGTCTATCGCCAGCTGTTGTTAAGATTGCTGTGATGGCTAAGTCAGAGCAGGATGTTCTGGATGTGATGAACTACACACGAGGTTTCAAAACCCTCAATGCAGAGCAGACCTTTGCGACGATTTCCATGGGTGAGCTGGGTAAACTCACTCGCATCGCTGGTCACATAACTGGTTCATGCTGGACTTTTGCAAGTTTAGATGAGGTTTCTGCGCCTGGGCAAATGTCCCTGGCCAATACCCGAAAGTTTTTAGAGATTTTGGAGAATTAGGATGAGATATTTAACTGCTGGAGAGTCCCATGGACCACGTTTGACGGCTATTATTGAGGGAGTGCCTGCCGGCCTTCCATTGACTGCAGATGACATCAATGCGGACTTGATTCGCCGTCAGGGCGGTTACGGTCGCGGAAGTCGGATGAAAATCGAGACAGACCGTGTGGAAATCACGGCTGGTGTTCGTCATGGTAAGACGACTGGGGCACCGATTACGCTCAATGTGACCAACAAAGACCACCAGAAGTGGCTGGACATTATGGCAGTGGAAGATATTGAGGACAAGCTCAAGTCAAAACGCCGGATCAAGCATCCTCGTCCAGGTCATGCGGACTTGGTCGGCGGGATGAAATACCGTTTTGACGACCTTCGTAATTCCTTGGAGCGGTCATCTGCGCGTGAGACGACCATGCGGGTGGCGGTAGGTGCCGTTGCCAAGCGCATTTTGGCTGAGTTGGACATTGAAATTGCCAACCACGTTGTCGTCTTCGGTGGCAAGGAAATCGACGTTCCAGATGGTCTGACTGTTGCAGAAATTCGTGAATTGGCTGCTAAGTCTGAAGTGTCTATTGTCAACCAGGAACGTGAGCAGGAAATCAAGGATTACATTGATCAAATCAAACGCGACGGAGACACGATTGGTGGTGTTGTCGAGACAGTTGTCGGTGGAGTGCCTGCTGGTCTTGGTTCCTATGTGCAATGGGATAGAAAATTAGATGCAAAATTGGCCCAGGCCGTTGTGTCTATCAATGCCTTCAAGGGAGCAGAATTTGGAGTAGGATTCCAAGCAGGTTATTTGAGAGGTAGCCAGGTCATGGACGAAATCCTGTGGAATGCAGAAGAGGGCTATACTCGCCGCACCAACAATCTCGGTGGATTTGAGGGCGGTATGACCAATGGTCAGCCCCTGGTCATCAAGGGAGTGATGAAACCAATTCCGACCCTCTACAAGCCGCTTATGTCAGTGGATATTGACACTCATGAGCCTTACAAGGCGACGGTGGAGCGTTCCGATCCGACGGCTTTGCCAGCGGCGGGAGTGGTCATGGAGGCTGTTGTGGCGACAGTTCTTGCGACAGAAATCTTGGACAAGTTCTCATCTGATAACCTGGAAGAACTCAAGGCAGCTGTGGCTAGCCACCGTGACTATGTGAAGAATTTCTAGGAGTCTCATGACAAAAACGATTTATATTGCAGGCTTGGGGCTGATTGGGGCCTCTTTGGCCCTGGGTATTCGGAAGGCCCACCCAGATTACCGAATCATTGGCTACAATCGCGGTGAGCAATCGCGGCGCGTGGCTCTGGAGCGGGGCATGGTGGACCTGGCGACAGACAATTTTACCCAGTATGCAGGTCAGGCAGATGTGATTATTCTCTGTGTGCCTATCCAGCAGACTATCGAATTTATCAAAGAACTGAGCCAATTGGACTTAAAAGAAAATGTCCTTGTGACTGACGCAGGTTCGACCAAGGTGGCCATTGTGGCAGCAGCTGAGGAATACCTGGCACCCAAAGGTATCAACTTTATTGGTGGACATCCCATGGCAGGTAGCCATAAATCGGGCGCTGAGGCGGCAGATAGCTTGCTCTTTGAAAATGCCTATTTTATCATGACGCCTTCTAGTCTGACCAAGCCAGATGCAGTGCCACGATTGACAGATTTGTTGTCGGGGACCGGTGCTCGTTTTGTGCAAATCGATGCGGAGGAGCACGACCGGGTAACCAGTCAGGTTTCCCATTTTCCTCACGTTTTGGCATCTAGTTTGATGAATCAGGCTGGGGACTATGCTCTGGACCATCCTTTCACTAATAATTTTGCGGCAGGTGGTTTCAGGGATATGACGCGGATTGCTGAGAGTGAGCCTGGCATGTGGACCAGTATTTTGGTGACCAATCCAGAGCCGATTCTGGGACGGATTGAGGAATTTAAGGCGAGATTGGACCAAGTAGCTCAGCTATTGTCCACAAAAGACCAGGATGCTATCTGGGAGTTTTTCGACCATGGACGGAAGATGCGCAAGGCTATGGAAATTCATAAGCGGGCTGGTGTGGATTCCTTCTATGATTTGTTTATCAATGTTCCGGATGAGGAAGACACGGTCTTGAAGGTGCTGGAGGTCCTGCGAGGAATTTCTATCGTCAATATCCGTATCAACGAGGAAAACCGTGAGGATATTTACGGTATCTTGCAAATTACGTTTAAAAATAAGGAAGATTTGGAGGATGCTGCTGGAAGGTTGCGTCAGCAGACGGACTACCAAATCCACCTAGATTAGGAGAAAATTATGTCAACAAATATCTATGATATTGCCAATGAGTTGGAGCGTGCTATCCGCAATTTGCCTGAATACAAGGCGGTTGAAGCGGTTAAGGTGTCTGTGGAAGCTAATCCAGAAGCCAAGTCTATTTTGGAAGGCTACATTGAGTTCCAAAAGTCTATTCAGGCTAAATTGCAGGCGGGTGAGGTTCCGACTGAAAATGATCAACATACGATGCTGGACTTCAATAAGCAGGTTCAAGGTAACGCTCTTTTGACAGAGTACTTCAGCAAGCAACAGCAGTTGGGAACCTACGTAGCTGATTTGGAGCGCATTATTTTTACCCCGTTGAATGAATTGTTGTAAAAAAATTGGAGCATGTCATGAAAATGACTTGCTTTTTTTGAAAGGTAGCAAACGATGATTTTTAAGAACTGGATCGAGGAGTTTCGATTAGAAAACAAGCCATTGGTAGGTCCATTTTTCTATGCGACCCCTCTGGCGCTCCGATTTGAGATTGGTCCTGCAGAGGAGGCTGAGACTCTTCCTAGAAAAGTTTATCTTGATCATGCTTATGCGCGTGCAGTTGAATTGATGGAGCAGGCGGCTTCAGAATATGATTACTTAGTTCTCTCCCTACTTCATGAGGAAGGAAGAGAGATTGACACCTACCTCTGGCATTTTATATCGAAATTTAACTTTAACAAGTGTCCTGAACCTGACTTGGTTGAAGTGGAGGACTGTACGGGAGAAGTGCTGGTCTATGAACGCTATCTTTTTCCGGTCGCTGACCAAGATTTGAAAGCTCTCTTGTGGGAGATTATCAAGGCTGACCATGGTGGCTTTAACTACCTTTCTGCTTCTCTTATCTTTCTATCTAGCAAGGAAAAGGTTCTGTATCATTGCTATGATGATAGGGGAGTGGATGTCGCGGTGGTGGATGATGACAAGCGCCGTCAGCTTTTTACGGACTGCCATGACCTGCTTTTTGACTATGATATGGAGGAGATAGTGAGGAGGATGGAAAGTTAGAAAACCTTGTTTTAAGATGATGTACACTATTGTTCATCTGCTAAAAAAACAAAAAGTTACAGGCTATAGAATCTTTAGAGATACTAAGGGTAAAGCAAGAGAAATGAGTTTAATTGCATTAAAGGATGGTCGTGCTGAAATAGAAAATATTTCATTTCAAACAGCACAAGCTATGATAGAATGGTATGATTTGTACTATAAAGATTATCAGTCAGATGAGTGACATAGATTTATGAAAAAATAATCGTTACAGTTTTACAATATTTTTTTATTCCTATGTTAAATGAATTATAGATTGAAGTTGATAAAGTAAATTGAAATTATGAAGTTTGACAAATCAACTAAATTTTTGGAGAAATAAATTGTTCGTTTCTATTTCTTACATTTGCGATTTGATATCTGGTAGGAATTATTGCTATTGCGATAGCTTTCATATTCTTTCGTAGGAAATAGGAGGAAGGACAGATGGACAAAGTATTGCCTTGGTTTTTATCGTAAACTGTGCCTCTCTGTAATCATTGGTGCATTGGCAGGTGGTTTTGACATTTTAAGTCTATTATTTGGCAGAAGGAAATAATGATATTGAAGCATTGCAAAAGAATATAACCTATCGTAAAATGGTAGTATATTTCAGATATACAGGGAGGGGTTATTATGCCTTACCGTAAATTAACATCAAGAGATCGGTCTTTTATCAAAGGGCAGACGGACCGCTTGCTGAATGAGATGAATAGCAATGCGGCCTATTTGGGGACAGTTCAGACCTATGAAGCAGCCAAGGCTAGGGCCAATCAAGCCTATTTGGCAGTGGAGTTGGAAGATGACCCAGAGAAAAAGGTACGACTGGCAAAATTGGTTGAAACCTATACTGCACAAGCCCAGGCTATATTGGACGAGTGGGAAGAAAAAAACAAACGGGCAGAGAAAGCGACAAGAAATGTCAAGTTGATTTTGTGGCTGATCGTACTGTTCACCCTTAGCTTTGTTTTTCCAGTCAATATCATTCTAGTCATTCTTTTTGCCGTTTGGTTTTATCGGAATTACCTTCGTTCAAGTAGGACTGACCAAGTGATTAAGGCTGCTACTAGCCAGTCTTTGACAGAAGTGGAAAGGTTTGAAGACTGGTTGACAGAAAAGATTGTCACTCTCAACAAGGACAAGCGGGAGTGGACTGAGGCTATGCTGACAAAATATGACAACTTAGATGACATAGCAGCAGGTATCGGTGAAATGAATGAGATAGATAAAGTGGCTGGTGAGAAGCTTCTTCGACGCTATAAGGACATTTTAGCAGATATTGAAAAACTGCCAGATTCTGACCAGAAAACCTATTATTTGGATTTTCATCGGGAGATCATTGACGACTTGGAAGATCTATTCCAACAACTCCATTTTTGATAAGAAAAACCGGTAACAGTACAAGGCTGTTGCCGGTTTTGTTATTCGTCAATGGAGAAGACTAAGACCATGATTTGAATAAAGGTAAAGCCCAGGATGAAGGGCAAGGCAGCCCAGGAAACGACTTCAATCAATTCACTGACAACTAGGTTTGGCCTGGTAAAGATGTCCCATGAATTGAGCCGTGCATAGCGTCCGATGTGAATGGCAAAGCTGGATAGAAGGGAAAGACCACCAATCAGAAACAGTCTAAAACAGTAGGACTTGATAGAAAAGGCAGAGAAAATCAGCCGCAGGCTTTCCACGCCAGTCATGACCCCATAGAAAATACTTGGGACATAGAGCATGAAGAGAATCATGCTTTCTCGCTGCCAAAGGACTGTGTTGGCAAAGTGCATGTGGACAATGTCCGTCACCATGTAAAAGGTGTTGGGGTAGAAAAAGAGCCAGAGGAGTCCAGCAATGATTTTGAGGATATTAGATTTTGTGTGGTTGGTGAGGATGGCAAAATCAAGTGCTACCAAAGCCAAAAACATATTCCAAGTCAAGTCAGGTGCTGTGACACCGTAACGCTTTAGACCAGCAGCGATGATGAGGAAAAAAATATGAATAAAAACATTTTTCTTTGTAAACATGACAAACCTCTTTCATTAAAATATAAAAGCTAGTATATCACATTCAGGAAGAAAAGGGGGAGTAGGCATTGTATTGTTGAACATGTTTAAGAATGGATTAAGTACTAGAAAACAAAAAAGAAACAGCTGAACTGTTTCTTTCAACTCCTTTATTCATCAACGGCAAAGACCAAGACCATGATTTGTATGAAGGTGAAGCCGATGATGAAGGGGAAGGTTTCCCAAGAAATAGCTGCCAACATAGAATTTAAGACGATGAAGGGCTGAACGAAAATATCCCAAGAATGAAGATTGGCAAAATGGGCGACATAAATAGCGTAGCTAGATGTCAGAGCCAAGGTGCCAATTACTAGGAGTCGCAAGCTGTAATGTCTGATATTGTAGCCCTTGAAAATCAGCTCCAAGCTCTCTACCCCAGCCATAATACCGAATAAAATAGCAGGAATGGTCAACATGAAGAGAATCAGACTGGTTTGTTCCCAAAGGGTATTGCTGGCCAGCTGGAGATTGGTTAGCTGGGTCACCATAAAGAAGGTGTTGGGATAGAAGAAGAGCCAAAATGGTGTCAGGAGGAGCTTGCTTGCCACATGGCTGTTTTCCTTGACTAAAATGGCCAAATCCAAGGCGATGAGGGCCATGGTCATATTGCCAATCAGGGGTGAATCCTGGGCTCCATATAAAAAGAGACCGACCACAATCAGTACATAAAATAGATGAATCAATAAATTCTTAGGAGAAAACATAGGAAACCTCAAACTTTTTCATAACTGTTTACTAGTATATCACATAGTGGAGGGTTTGGAATAGGAAGTCGCTTTGTTTTTGCATAAAAATGTGATAAAATAAAGCGTTTAGAAAAAGGTTTCATTAGCCTTCTGAAAGGATTATATCATGTCAAAAACACCATTTTATATTACAACGCCTATTTATTACCCATCGGGTAAGCTCCACATTGGTTCGGCCTATACGACCATTGCCTGTGACGTACTGGCTCGCTACAAGCGTCTCATGGGCCATGAGGTTTTCTATCTGACAGGGCTTGATGAGCACGGTCAGAAGATTGAGGAGAAGGCTAAAGAAGCTGGTTTGACACCTCAAGCCTACGTTGACGGTATGGCGGTTGGTGTCAAAGAGCTTTGGAACTTGTTGGACATCTCTTACGACAAATTTATCCGCACGACCGATGATTACCACGAGGAAGTGGTGGCGGCTGTTTTTGAAAAATTGCTGGCGCAGGACGACATTTACTTGGGAGAGTATTCTGGTTGGTACTCCGTATCAGACGAGGAATTCTTCACCGAGAGCCAATTAGAAGAGGTCTTCCGAGATGAAAACGGCAAGGTAACAGGTGGTATCGCTCCGAGCGGCCACGAGGTTGCCTGGGTGTCAGAAGAGTCCTATTTCCTCCGCCTCAGCAAGTATCAGGATAAATTGGTTGAGTTTTTCAATGCTCATCCAGACTTTATCCAGCCAGACGGCCGCCTCAATGAAATTATGAAAAACTTCATCGAGCCAGGCTTGGAAGATTTGGCCGTATCCCGTACTTCATTTACCTGGGGCGTGCCCGTACCGTCAAATCCAAAGCACGTTGTCTATGTCTGGATTGATGCCCTACTCAACTACGCAACTGCCTTGGGCTATGGTCAGGAAGAAACAGCCAACTACGACAAGTTCTGGAATGGAACAGTTTACCATATGGTTGGCAAGGACATTCTTCGTTTCCACTCCATTTACTGGCCAATTATGCTCATGATGTTGGATATGAAGTTGCCAGACCGCTTGGTTGCTCATGGCTGGTTTGTCATGAAAGATGGCAAGATGTCTAAGTCTAAGGGCAATGTGGTTTATCCAGAAATGCTGGTCGAGCGTTTCGGTTTGGATCCGCTCCGTTACTACCTCATGCGTAGTCTACCAGTTGGCTCTGACGGCACCTTTACACCAGAAGATTATGTTGGTCGTATCAACTACGAACTAGCTAACGACCTTGGAAACTTGCTCAACCGTACCGTTGCTATGATTAACAAGTACTTCGGTGGTCAGGTACCGACTTTTGTTGCCAACGTGACAGATTTTGATGCGGACTTGGCGGCAGTAGTTGCTGACAACTTAGCAAGCTACCACAAATATATGGAAGCTGTTGACTATCCACGTGCCTTGGAAGCTGTTTGGAATATCATCTCCCGTACCAACAAGTACATCGATGAAACAGCACCGTGGGTCTTGGCAAAAGAAGAAGCTGACCGTGACAAGTTGGCAGCGGTTATGGCTCACTTGACAGCAGGTCTTCGTGTGGTGGCGCACCTCATTCAACCATTTATGATGACGACGTCTAATGCCATTATGGAACAACTTGGTTTGGGAACAGAATTTGATCTTGAAAACCTTGACTTTGCAGGTCTTCCAGCTGGTTTGACAGTGGTCGCAAAAGGAACGCCTATCTTCCCACGTCTGGATATGGAAGAGGAAATCGCCTATATCCAAGCTCAAATGGGTGGCAGCTCTGCTATTTCCCAAGAGGAAGAAAAAGAGTGGAACCCAGCTGACGTGGAGCTCAAAAACGAGAAAGTTGCAATCAAGTTCGAGGACTTTGACAAGGTGGAAATCCGCGTGGCCGAAGTCAAAGAAGTAGCCAAAGTAGAGGGTTCTGACAAGTTGCTCAAGTTCCGTCTGGACGCTGGTGATGGACAAGACCGCCAAATCTTGTCTGGTATCGCCAAGTACTATCCAAATGAGCAAGAGTTGGTCGGCAAGAAAGTTCAAATCGTTGCCAACCTTAAGCCACGTAAGATGATGGGCTTGCTCAGTCAGGGCATGATCCTCTCAGCCGAACATGGTGACAATTTAACACTCTTAACAGTTGATCCATCTGTGCCAAACGGCAGTCAGATTGGGTAAAATTACTTAAAAAGACACAAAAACCAGCCCTAGTCAGCTGGTTTTTTGAGTGCTTTCCATTCCTCTTCTAGGATTGCCATGATGAGTGTATCGGCATAACTGTCTGCTGTCTTCTGGCTGTCACGCTTGATGCCTTCCAAACGAAAGCCAGCTTTTTCATAGGCACGTTTCGCACGCGGATTGAAGGAAAAAACTTCCAGTTCCAAGCGATGTAAGCCAACCTGCTCAAAAGCAAAGTCTCTGGTTTTCTCGACTGCCCAAGTGCCCAGACCTTGTCCCAGATAGTCCTCGTCAAAGATAACGATACGGAAGTTAGCATAGCTGTTCTCCCAATCCAGTTCATTGATAACCGACTCACCGATAAAGGTCCCGTCAGGTGCAATCATTATAAAATCAAACCGGTCAGGGTCAGTGACAATCCGGTTGTAGTAGCTGACAACATCCTCTTTCTTATAAGTTCCCGAACTCCCTGTCAGACGATCAATTTCAACGGAAGGCTTGGTAAAACAGTCCTCATAGTATTTCTCCGCAAAGCCCGCTTGAAAGGACTGTAGGACAAAGCCGTCCTTTTCCCATTTGGCAATTTTTTTGGTCATTTTCCATCTCCTTTTCATCATTTTACCACAACTTGCGAACTAAATAAAGAGAGGAGGTTTTATGTTAGTTGCACTTGATGAAGATGGACAAGTTTTTAATGTCTTGGAAAATCCTGCGCCGCAAGGCAGTTTTTCCTGTCCAGGTTGTGGAGGACCGGTCCGATACAAGTCCGGAAAGGTTCTGCGTTCGCACTTTGCCCATGTTTCCCTGCGGGATTGTAGTTACTTCTCCGAGAATGAGTCCGCCCAGCACCTGTCACTTAAGTCCAGTCTCTATAACTGGTTGGCTAAAAACGAACTGGTTGAACTTGAAAAATGCCTGCCAAAGATTGGCCAGGTCGCTGATTTATTGTTCAATAATAGTCTGGCCTTGGAAGTTCAATGTTCTAGCCTCCCCATTACTCGTTTGCAGGCGAGAACAATAGCCTATCATGTTGCAGGTTATCAGGTTGTTTGGTTGCTTGGCAAGGATTTGTGGCTCAAGGGACGACTGACCAATTTGCACAAGCAATTTCTCTCCTTTAGTATGAACATGGGTTTTCATCTGTGGGAGTTAGATGATGAGAAGAATGAGTTAAGACTTCGTTACCTCATTCATGAAGACTTGCGGGGCAAGGTTCATTGTCTGACCAAGGTCTTTCCTTTTGGTCAGGGAGATTTGCTGTCTGTTCTTCGGTCACCATTTGCTAAGCAATCCTTGTCATATTTCACTTGTTCGTGTGATCAGGGCTTGCTAGACTATGTTGCTAAACAACTCTATTACCGTACTCCCAAGTGGATGAACTTACAGGCGGAGGCCTATCAGCAAGGAAAAAACTTGCTCAGTCAGTCCTTGGAAGACTTCTATCCCCAAATCCGTCTGCCCCGCTCTGCTATTGGCTTTGCCCAAATCAAGCAAGACCTGACACCGATTTACCAAGCATTTGATCGGTTTTACGACAAAGCAAAAGATAAGAGTAGACAAATCTTGTATCCACCTATAATGTATAGACAATTTATGTAAATAATGATATAATAAAAAAGGTTTACAAGGAGGTTCGTGGAATGAAATTCAGTCGTTTTACCTTAGTAACTGCCTCTTTACTGCTAATAGCTTGCTTATCAGCTTGTGCTGTCAGGTATGAGGAAGGGCAAACAAGCACTGCCTCGAGTCAGCAAGTGCAAACAATCAATGAGGATGAAGTACAGAAGTTTACCTCCCTACATAGTCAGAAAGTAGTCTCTAAGGAAATAGCGGAAAGCGGAGGTACCAGCATTACCTTTGATGATGGAACTGAGTATGTTCATGTCTCCGATACAACCGTTGGGGAATATTATATGCTTTCCTATCCAAGTGGTTGTAAGGTAACCTATTTCGTTGAAAGTGGTGATTATACTGTAGCGACAGATGAATACGAAGGCGAAGAGAAAGCAAGTACAGCTAAGGGACAGGTCGGACAGTATTTTGTAGACAGTGGCTATTCTATTTCTTTTGCAAATGATGGCGCCCTCCTCATTGATTTACAAGGAAATTTCACCCACCAGTATGATGGCAAGGAGAAAAAAGGTAATATTAAAGATGCTGAAGGAAGCAGTTACGTTGACGATTTGTTAAATAAATATGGTATCCCCAATCTTGCCTTTTATGACAGCTTTGTCAAAGAAGTGGTAGCAGATGCCAAGACCTACTTGACTACTGATGAGTAGGTTGTAAGCCCTCACTTTCCAATGGAAAGCGGGGCTTTTTTGTGGTAAAATAGTAGGAACGGAGGATTAGATATGTCAAAACAACGTCATGAAATTGAAGAAAAATACCAGTGGGATTTAGCGACTATTTTCCCAACAGATGAGGCTTGGGAAGCCGAGTTGGCTGTTCTCCAAGCAGAAACAGAAAAAGCCAAGGTCTTTGCTGGTCACTTGCTGGACTCAGCTAAGAGCCTCTTGGAGATTAGCGAAACCCAGCTTGGACTTATGCGCCGACTTGAAAAGCTCTATGTCTATGCGTCTATGAAAAACGACCAAGATACTCGCGAAGGAAAATACCAGGAATTTCAAGCTAAAGCTATGGGGCTTTATTCTGCTTTTTCACAAGCTTTTGCCTTCTATGAGCCTGAATTTATGGCCATTACTGAGGAGCAACTGGAGGCTTTCAAGGCAGAAGAGCCAGCTCTTACTCAGTACAGTCACCAATTTGAAAAACTCTTGGCAGCCAAGGACCACATCTTGTCACAGGAAGTAGAAGAAGTCCTTGCAGCGACAAGCGAGATTTTCGATGCACCGTCTGAAACCTTCTCTGTCTTGGATAATGCCAGCCTGCGTTTCCCAGAAATCGCAGATGAAGACGGTCACTTGGTGCCCCTTTCTCACGGCAATTACATCTCCTTTATGGAGTCCAAAAACCGTGAAGTGCGTCAAGAGGCCTATGAGGCACTCTACGAAACCTACGAGCAGTTCCAGCATACCTACGCCAAGACCCTTCAGTCTAACGTTAAGGTCAATAACCTGAAAGCTCGTTTGCGGAAGTACGACTCTGCTCGCCACGCAGCCCTTTCTGCCAACTTTATCCCAGAGTCCGTTTACGATACATTAGTGTCAGCAGTCAACAAGCACCTCCCGCTCTTGCACCGCTACATCAATTTGCGTAAGAAACTCTTGGGAATCGATGATCTCAAGATGTACGATATGTACACACCGCTTTCGAGCACAGAGACCAAAGTAAGCTACGAAGAAGCTCTTTCTACCTGTGCGGATACCTTGAACATCTTTGGTGATGAGTACGCAGCTATCGTCAAAGAAGCCTTTGAAAACCGCTGGATTGATGTCCATGTCAACGAAGGCAAACGTTCAGGAGCCTATTCAGGTGGTGCCTATGACACCAACGCCTTCATGCTCCTCAACTGGCAGGACAATTTGGACAATATGTATACCCTGATTCACGAGACTGGTCACTCTATGCACTCTATGTTAACCCGCAAGAACCAGCCTTATGTATACGGCCACTATTCGATTTTCTTGGCTGAGATTGCCTCTACAACCAACGAAAATCTCTTAACAGAGAAGCTCTTGGCAGAAGTAGAAGACGAAAAGACCCGCTTTGCTATTCTCAATCACTACCTCGACGGCTTCCGTGGAACGGTCTTCCGTCAAACCCAGTTTGCTGAGTTTGAGCAGGCTATTTACAAGGCTGACCAGGAAGGCCAAGTCTTGACTGCTGATTTCCTCAACCAGCTTTACGGTGAACTCAATGAGAAATATTATGGCTTGTCTGCGGAAGAAAATCCATTGATTCAGTATGAGTGGGCTCGTATTCCACATTTCTATTACAATTTCTATGTTTACCAATATTCAACTGGCTTTGCGGCAGCGTCTGCTTTGGCAGATAAGATTGTCAATGGTAGCCCAGAGGACAAGGAAAACTACCTCAACTACCTCAAGGCTGGTAGCTCTGATTATCCACTCAATGTCATTGCAAAAGCTGGCGTGGATATGACCAAGGAAGACTATCTCAACGATGCCTTCAAGGTCTTTGAAGCCCGCTTGACAGAGTTGGAAGCTCTCGTTGAGAAAGGTGTGCACCTATAAGATGATTTCCTACAAACGATCTTTAGTCTATCCGCTTGTCAGTTTTAACCTTGCGGCGCTGATTAGCATCGGTGTGATGACCAAACCAGAACCTGCAGTTGGACTAGGATTTGTCTTTCTCCTGGTCGCTATCCTATCGGCTATCTATGCGTATGTCTTGCGCCAGCAGGGTGAAGTCTTTCTCTTAACAGCTGAAGGCTTGGACTTTCAGGAAAAAATCGGCTCACCACGCCAGCATTTTTCAATGGAAGAAATTGGAGAGATGCGCTATATAGTGCGGCCAATTTATCGGGATTTTTTGTCGCGTAAGCTGAGGATTGTTGGAAATACAGGAAATTTGTTAGTTGAAGTGAATTTGAATGCCCTGGCTGGAGCGGACTTTAACGACATTTACCATTTTGTGCAAGAAGTCGCTCCCCATGTCCAGTGGGATTTTCCTACGAATTAAGAAGGAGGAAGCATGCTAACAGAAAATCAATTGCAGGATATTTTTGAAATAGCTGAAATCCTGTCAAATAGCGACAGAGACCTGTTCGCACAGTTGAAAGAGGTAGTTTTTGCAACGAATCCCAATCATATTTTGAATATGTTCGAATCCTATTTGTCAGCTGAGGAGTTTGACCAATTTTTGGACCAGGTGACGGAGTCAGAAAAAGACAATTTATGGTTGATTTTAGTCACGCTGTTAACCAAGCAGGACTATATTTTCCCTTGTGATATAGAAGTTGACTTGACGGATTTTATCAATGGTTTCGATCAGCTCAAACAGGTACGTGCTGCAGGTGTTTTACTAAAATTGGATCCGGATGGACTCAATCCAGGCGCCAATCTTGCCCAGTGGCTCGTAACGATTAATGCCAAGTTTGAAGCTGAAGGCTTGGCTGCGGGCTTGCTGTCAATTACAGAAGACAAGTTTTATGTTTTCTTTAATCAGATTGAAAAAGTAGCCCGGTTGCAGCAGCTGGCACAAGGACTTGATATTGTAATTGCCTAATCATTGAGTATGAATGTGTTATTTTGGGGAATAAAAAGGGCAAGCCTTGCTTACCCAAATAATTTTTTCCAGAAGGAGGGTTTTGTATCTTCCTTTTTTTCTGTTTTTGTCATCCATTCTGGAAAGTTTGCTGCGAATGCAATATCCTCCTTATCGACAGCATGGTCCGTGTGGAATAGGAGAGCATAAGGAGAAGCACCAACTTTCTCATCAATAATACTGGCTGTGATGCTACCCTGCTGAGCAATTTTCATCAATGCGATTTGCAGGCTATCGGACAGGGAAGGGGATAACTTGAGAAAGAGAGGACTGGTTTCTGACAGGAGTTTTTGGCAGATAGAAGCAAAGTTCTTTGCCAGATCAGGATGATTGGCCTCTTCAAAATTGAGAATGAGGACCACCCGTTCGCGGAAGGTTCCCATGTATTTACGCTGTTGGTCAGGGTCCAGTCTGGTCTCGCCAGATGCTTTTTGTAAAATGGTAGAATGTAAATCAGTCATGTTGATTAGTATAACATAGTTGAAAAAGTTCGCCAAGGAAGACGCTTACATCATTTCTTTCAGCAAAATAACCTATTTTTTCTTGAAAAATCCCTGCTTTTAAGGTATGATAGCTTTGTAACAATTTTAAACTCATAAGGAGAGTAATATAATGTCAATTATTACTGATGTTTACGCTCGCGAAGTCCTTGACTCACGCGGTAACCCTACACTTGAAGTTGAAGTTTATACTGAATCAGGTGCTTTCGGACGTGGTATGGTTCCTTCAGGAGCTTCTACAGGTGAGCACGAAGCAGTTGAGCTTCGCGATGGTGACAAGTCTCGTTACCTTGGTCTTGGTACTCAAAAAGCTGTTGACAACGTAAATAACGTGATTGCTGACGCTATCATCGGTTACGACGTTCGTGATCAACAAGCTATCGACCGCGCTATGATCGCTCTTGACGGTACTCCTAACAAAGGTAAATTGGGTGCAAACGCAATCCTCGGTGTTTCTATCGCTGTTGCGCGTGCAGCTGCTGACTACCTTGAAGTGCCACTTTACACTTACCTTGGCGGATTCAACACTAAAGTATTGCCAACTCCAATGATGAACATCATCAACGGTGGTTCTCACTCAGACGCTCCAATCGCTTTCCAAGAATTCATGATCTTGCCAGTTGGCGCTCCTTCATTCAAAGAAGGTCTTCGTTGGGGTGCTGAAGTATTCCACGCTTTGAAGAAAATCTTGAAAGCTCGTGGTTTGGTAACAGCTGTTGGTGACGAAGGTGGTTTCGCTCCTAAGTTTGAAGGAACTGAAGACGGTGTTGAAACAATCATCGAAGCGATCGAAGCTGCTGGTTACGAAGCTGGTGAAAACGGCATCATGATCGGTTTCGACTGTGCGTCATCTGAATTCTACGACAAAGAGCGTAAAGTTTACGACTACACTAAATTCGAAGGTGAAGGCGCTGCTGTTCGTACATCTGCAGAGCAAATCGACTACCTTGAAGAATTGGTTAACAAATACCCAATCATCACTATCGAAGATGGTATGGATGAAAACGACTGGGATGGCTGGAAAGCTCTTACTGAGCGTCTTGGCAAACGCGTTCAATTGGTTGGTGACGACTTCTTCGTAACAAACACTGACTACCTTGCACGTGGTATCAAAGAAGGTGCTGCTAACTCAATCCTTATCAAAGTTAACCAAATCGGTACTCTTACTGAAACATTCGAAGCTATCGAAATGGCTAAAGAAGCTGGCTACACTGCCGTTGTATCACACCGTTCAGGTGAAACTGAAGATTCAACAATCGCTGACATCGCAGTTGCAACTAACGCTGGCCAAATCAAGACAGGTTCATTGTCACGTACAGACCGTATCGCTAAATACAACCAATTGCTCCGTATCGAAGATCAACTTGGTGAAGTTGCAGTCTACAAAGGCTTGAACTCATTCTACAACTTGAAAAAATAAAACAGTCTGGGAGACTGTTTTATCCCCGAGCTAGCATAGCGAGGGTCATAATAAGAACAAGTCTGGAAATTTCCAGACTTGTTTTTCGTAGTACGGTGTACTAATTTATCCCCGAGTTAGAATAACGAGGGATATAGTAAGAACAAGTCCGAAAAACTTCGGACTTGTTTTTCAATGTCTGGGAGACTGTTTTATACCTGAGCTAGAAAAGCGAAGGTTTTTCTACTTATTATTCTTGAAATAATAACAAAAAACTAGACTGAACATTCTCATCCTAGTTTTTACATGTATTAGAACAAGCCTTTAACCTTGTCCAAAAGACCGCTTACGCCTTCAGAACCTGACAACAAGCCTTTTGCTTGCTCCAAGTATTCGCCGAAGTTGTCTTTGTTTTCTTCGATAAATTGTTTAGCTCCGTCAAAGTCTTTGTTTGCGATTAAGTCTTTAACTTGGTTGAAAAGATCTACTGGATTCATGTAATTCACCTCCTATACAAATATTAAACCAAAAGTAGAGCGATTTCACAAATAATTAGTCTTCAAAAAATGTGACACATACAGCTTCTGGTAGGTAAAAATCATGAGAAAGTTCCGTTAGTTGACCTGTTTCTGTATCTCTTGAAAAAACAGTCGCATTATCAGAATCTTGGTGGACAGCGATTAGGTGTTTCTCGTCTGGGCTTAGGGTAAAGTCACGGGGTGTCTTGCCCTGGGTTGACACGATTTGGACCAATTCAAGACTGGCATCGCCAAGTGTTTTGTAGACGGCGATTGAGTCGTTACCACGGTTAGAACCGTAGACAAATTTTCCATCTTTGGTGATACGAATAGCAGCTGTGCCGTTGAAACCTGTATGGTCTTGTGGAAGTGTAGAGATAGTTTGTAGGTGCTCGAACTCTCCCCAGCCATCGTAAATAAGAACTTCAATAGTTGAATTAAGTTCGCAGATGAGATAGGCAATTTTCGCAACTGGATGGAAAACGATATGACGTGGGCCACTTCCAGCAGCGGCCTGATAGGTTGCCAATTTTTCTACTTTTCCTTGGTCTGAAACCTTGTAGGTCACAACTTGGTCAGCACCTAAATCACAGGTCACCAAGAACTTATCAGGTGTTAAATCGGAAAAGTGGACATGGGCAGACGCTTGGTTTTCATGTGGTCCAGATCCTTCATGTTGAGCTACATCAGCCAGTTCTAAGGAGCCATCCTCTAAACGTTTGTAAACAAGCAATTGACCTTTATGAAAGTTTGAACCATAAACTAGATTTCTTTCTTCATCAACAGCAACATAGCAATGGGGAGCACCCTCGCTAACCATATGGTTTAGCAAGCTGAAATCTGTATCGAAAGCTACGATTCCCCCTTGCTCATTTTCAGCCCCGACTGAGTATAGTCGACCAGCCTTATCAAAAGCAAGATAGGTTGGGTTTGGCTCTTCAGCAACCAATTCTAAGTTACTGAGTTGACCAGTTTCACTATTGAATTGGGCTTTATAAATCCCTTTTGAATCACGTTTTGTGTAGGTACCGAAATAAACAGTCATGGCTATCTCCTATGTAAATCATTTTTAAAATTATACCATATTTTTCCTGTAAAGTCTGAGAAATCTCATAGTTCATTTGTTTCAAATATCTCATTAAATGATACAATAGAAAAAAAAGAATGCGGAGTGCGTGTAATGGATGATCAACATCAAAAATTTAGTTTAACATGGTTTTTTCGTTTATTTTTAAACAGCCAAGCAGTAATCTTTTTGTTGGTTACTTTGCTAACTTTTTTGACTATTTTTGTATTTAGTAAGATTAGTTTTTTGTTAAGACCCATTGGTAGTTTTTTGGAGATTTTACTCTTACCGATGATTTTAACAGGACTTCTTTATTATCTATTAAATCCAATGGTTGATTGGATGGAGAAACATAAGATTTCTCGTACAATTGGCATTTCTATTTTATTTGTCCTAATTAGTCTGCTTATTGTTTGGGGGCTGGCTGTAGCCATTCCTAGTATCCAAGAACAGGTGGTATCTTTTGCACGGAACTTGCCAGCAAATATCCAGAAAATCGAAGGACAGGTAACAGGGCTCTTGCAGGATCAGCGCTTTGAACAATTTAGACCAACAGCTCTGGAGATGTTAAATAAGGTCAATGATCAGGTCGTTGCCTATGCTCAGAAGTTTTCCTCAAGTGCTGTGAATTGGGCAAGTAATTTGATTTCGACTGCATCACAAATTATTGTTGCCGTTCTGATTATGCCTTTTATCCTTTTTTATCTCTTACGTGACGGGCAACATTTGAATAAACATATTACCCAATATTTACCAACTAAATGGAGAAATCCGATTGGGACGGTTTTGACGGATGTTAACAGCCAGCTAGCAAACTATGTGAGGGGACAGGTGACAGTTGCAATCATTGTTGCCCTGATGTTTTCAATCATGTTTTCAATTATCGGTCTTAGCTATCCAGTAACATTGGGGGTGATGGCTGGTTTCCTCAATCTAATTCCGTATCTTGGTTCATTCTTGGCCATGATTCCAGCAGTTATATTAGGATTAATTGCGGGACCTATTATGCTGATTAAGGTTTTAATTGTTTTTATGGTGGAACAAACTATTGAAGGGCGATTTGTAACTCCCCTAATCATTGGTTCTTCTTTGAATATTCACCCGATTACCATCTTGTTTGTACTCTTAACAGCTGGTCAAATGTATGGAGTTCTTGGGGTGCTTTTGGGGATTCCAATCTATGCATCCATTAAAGTGTTAGTCAAGGCAGTATTTGAGTGGTACAAAGCAAATAGCCATTTATATGAAGAAGAAAAGAACGAGGTTTTGAATGAACAATAGTGAAAAAATGTTGTCTTGTTTGGACCAGCAGGATTTAGCCAAGGCAGATAAGTATTTCAAGCGCGCCTTGGTGCAGGATGATAGCGAAACGCTTTTGTCCTTGGCTGCCTATCTGGAGAGTATTGGTTTCTTTCATCAGGCACGGGATATCTATATCAAGCTCTTGCCTGACTTTCCTGAGTTAGCCTTACAACTGGCTCAGATTGCTTTTGAGGATGGCCAGGTTGAAGAAGCTTTCGGATACTTGGAGGAAATTTCAGAAGACAGTCCTGCCTATCTAGAAGTCTTGTTGGTCAAGGCGGACCTATATCAGGCAGAAGGATTGTCAGATGTGGCGCGTGAGAAATTGTTAGAAGCTAGTCACATATCTGATGAACCAATTATTTTATTTGGCTTAGCAGAGTTGGATATGGAGTTGGAATTTTTTAATGAAGCCATCTCTTACTATGCCCCGCTGGATAATCGTGAAATCTACGAATTAACTGGGGTTTCTACCTACCAGCGAATCGGTCTTGCCTATGCAAGTTTGGGGAAATTTGAAGCGGCCATTGAATTTCTGGAAAAAGCTGTCGAGTTGGAATACGATGACCAGACTGTTTTTGAGTTAGCTGCTCTGCTATTTGAAAGCGAAGAATACCAAAAGGCCAATCTCTACTTCAAGCAGCTGGATACCATCAATCCTGATTTTGAGGGTTATGAATATGCCTACGCTCAATCCCTTCATGCCGAGCATAAGATTGAAGAAGCCTTGGCAATGACAGAAAAGGGCTTGGCCAAAAATGATTTTGATGCCAATCTCTTGCTGCAAGCTTCTCAGTATGCCTATGAAATGCACGATGAGGAAGCTGCTGAAGACTATCTTCTCAAGGTAAAAGAGGTGGCAGATGATAGTAATGAATTAGCCCTCCGCTTGTCCAATCTCTATTTGGAGCAGGAGCGGTTTGATGAGGTTGTGGCCCTCTTTGACGAGGAGCTGGACAATGTCTTGGCGCGTTGGAATGTGGCCAAAGCCTATCAAGCTCTAGAAAGAGATGATGAAGCTATTGCGCTTTACGATGAATTGGTTGGAGAATTGGCTGAGAATCCTGAATTTTTGGTTGATTATGTAGGGTTATTACGTCAACTTGGTCGTTTGGAGGAGGCAAGAGAGCAAGCTAGCCGTTATATCCAATTGGTGCCAGACGATTTAGCCATGCAAGAATTTTTGAATGAAGAGTAAGTTATGCAAGTAAATCGATTATTTCAATACAATACACTCGGTGCCTTGATGGCGGGTTTATATGACGGTTCTTTGACGGTTGGCGAATTGCTGGAACATGGTGATTTAGGCTTGGGAACTCTGGATTCTATTGATGGTGAGCTGATTGTCCTAGATGGAAAGGCTTATCAGGCCAAGGGGGCAGGGGAGAAACCAGAAGTGGTTGAAGTTCCTTCTGATATGAAGGTTCCCTATGCGGCGGTTATTTTCCATGAGGCAGAAGTGATTTTCAAGCAACGCTTTGAAATGACCAGCGATGAATTGCACCAGCGGATTGAATCCTATTATGATGGAGAAAATCTCTTTCGTTCTATCAAAATCAAAGGGACGTTTTCACGGATGCACGTGCGCATGATTCCAAAATCGGCTTCGGATGTTCGATTTGCGGAGGTGGCTAGCCGTCAGCCCGAATATACCGCTGAGAACATTTCGGGTACTATTGTTGGTATTTGGACACCAGAGATTTTTCACGGGGTCAGTGTGGCAGGTTATCATTTGCATTTTATCTCAGACGATTTGACCTTTGGGGGCCATGTTATGGACTATATCATTTCACAAGGAAATATCGAGGTTGGCCCAGTCGATCAGCTGGATCAACGCTTTCCAGTTCAGGACCGCCAGTATCTGTTTGCTAAGTTCAATGCTAAGGAAGTTAGAGAAGATATTGATAAGGCGGAGTAATAATGCTAATTCTAGTTGTAACATTAAGCTAGAAAGGAAGTTAATTTTGTTAGTTTCAGACTAACACTCATACTTTTAGGAATGAAACCTATTTGTATACAATACCCGTGGTGCTAGTTCATTTCAAAATACAATAAAAAGCCCAAATGGACCATACTGTAAGTGATGAAACATACAGGAGGTTAGTCCAAATGAGCCACTTACAGTATACCGCTAAAATCTCATCATTTGCAATGGAATGTACGCCAATTATCACAAATTTGCCATCACTCCTACCAAAACTATTGTCCAGATTCCTTCAAACATCGGCCTAATGATAGTTTAGCCAAAGTTTCAGATGAATCTCTTCTTGTCTTGCTTTTGTTACAAGCAGAACTAGGCATAACATCACAAGGCCATTTCTACACCATCTGCCACCTCTTTCCTTGTGGTCAGTTACTAGAAAGAAGTCGTTTCAATCATCGGTCAAAACAAATGATTTGGATCGTCCAATTCATCCGAAAAGCTATGAGTGAAATGCTTCCATCTGATAAACTAGCCATTATAGATAGTTTTCCCTTGCCACTTTGCCAACCCGTTCGCAATCACAGACCTACCATTTTTAAAGTATTAGCCAATATTTGCCACAATGCCTCTATACATCTTAGGTTCTACGGCTTCAAGGTTCATATGCTGGTGACCTTATCTGATTATATTTTTAACTATGTGCTTACACCCGCCTCTGTCCACGATATTGAGGTGGGTTTTTAGCTATTAGAGGGGTGTAAGCTATCGGTTATCCTAGGTTATTTAGGCTACCTGAGCAGTGCACTCAAGAAGGACTTAGATCAACAAGGTTACCATCTATGTACGCCATTTCGTAAAAACATGACAGGGGCCTAAGAACATAATGATTGGAAGGTGATGGCTCTGAGACGAACTATTGCAATACGTTTTTCTGAACTGTGTCGTTTCTTTGACATCGAACATACACTTGCTAGAGGGATAGCTGGACTACAGCTACGAATGGAACAAATTATTCTAGCTCATAACTTACGCTATTTTGAAATGAACTAGCACCACGGGTATAAAAGTATTGTTTTTATTTCATTTAACTATATTGATAAAGACGGCGTCATTACGGAAGAAGTTCGATACTTTATCCTCCGTTTCAAGAGTGACGTACAGACTTTTTCTCAGGTTATTCGCGGTCATTGGTCGGTTGAGTGCCTACATTAGTTGTTAGATGTGGTTTACCGAGTAGATAAGAATCAAACCTTAGATAAGCGAGCGGCCTTCAATTTAAATGATATTCGTAAGGCTTATCTCCATCTCTTGCAAATGAAAATCTTTCCTAAGCAGAAGCGGAGTTACCGACGCAAACAACGCTATATTTCTGTCCATTTGGAGAATCATTTGCCACAATTATTTGGAAATCGAGGAAAAGGTGGTAAATATTTATCATGATTTACAACATCTAGGTGCATGGGCAAAAGGAGAGAAGAAATTTTCCATGTGTACGGCGTTTTTTGTATATTTATTGCTTGCAGAATGTATCAAGATATGATATTATAATGATGATAAACTGAAAGGAGTCTATCATGAAAAAGAGAAAAGATATGTTTCAAAAAAAGAAGCGTATGTTTGGTGAGAAGCAATATCGTTTTTCAATCAGGAAATTCAACGTTGGTGTTGGTTCCACGGTCATAGCGGCCTTCCTACTTCTAGCAGGTAGTCCACTTGTTTCAGCGCAAGAGATTACTTCTACTGAAGGTGTAACTAGCTCAACAGAGAAAATTTCTGAAACGATAGTGCCAACTACAGATTCTACTCAGCCTGAGTCAATCAAAACAGATGATGAAACTTCAAGTTCTTCAGTAACTTCTGCAGAAACAGGTTTAGATTCATCGGTTTCAGTGAATTCAGGTTCGCTGGATTCAACTACATCGCAGGATGTTGAAAGTGAGTCGGCAATAGTTAATGAATCTTCTGAAGCTTTAAATGAGAGTTCAGAACTTAGCTCTGAGTCAGCATCATCTGAAATTACAGATAATAGCTCTCAGGAGTCTTCGACTGTTTCTGCTGCTGATCTTGTAGCACCAGTTGAAACCACTTTAACTGTTGAAGATGGCGAGGAAGTAGCGAAACAAATCAATCAGATCGCTACTGATGAGGAAGCAATTGGTGATGTTCGGACAGCAGGTATTACCTACCAGGTTCGATACATTGATGAGGAGACTGGACAACGTGTTTCTCGTACAGCTCATACTGAAGCTGTTGAGACCAATCGTTTGAATGCAACGACATATGTAAAAGTCATTGCTAGTCTTCCTGAAGGGTATGAACTTGCTGATGGCCAGTCTCCAGTTTTAGTACAACAAATTTTTGAAAAGCAAACTAATATTTTATCATTTGTTGTTACTAAGAAAAAAGAAGACGAAACCCTGGTTTCTGAACCAACGACTTCAGGTTCTTCAGGTTTCCGTACCAATCCTTCTGCAACTCCAGAAGTGCGTGATGGCTATACTGTAACAGAATTGGTTCCTCCAGTTCAAGATCCTAATGGTTACCATGTCCAAGCTATAGCTAAAGAATATACGAATAATGTTCTAACCAGCTATGTCCTCTATTCTACTCGAAAGGAAGACACAGCTACAGATGCTGCTGGGAATGATATTCCAACTAAGCTTTACTTAACAAAAGTAGATGCCAACAATACCAACTCTATTCAAGCTAGTATTGTTGTTGATTTGACCCAACCAGCGGGGACAACGGTAGCTTTCGATGGTGGGACAATTAGTCTCGACACACCTGTTCGGGTTCGTGGTTCAAATCTGCCAACGGCCACCTATTCTTTTGGTTCAAGCTCAAATAAAAGTTTGGATCCTATTTTCAAAATGGGGGAAGTAGATACAGATAATTCCCCTAGTAATGGTTTTGGTGCGACTTTTAGTCCGTATACATATCAGTTGACTAAATATAGAGACAAAACTACAGGTGCCGAACTAGCACCAATCTATGTTCAAGAAGGTTGGCGATACGATACTTATACAACCGCACCAATTGATATTCCTGGATATACATTAGTTGGCGACTCAGGGAATACAGATTCCTATATTAACCATGGACGGAACTATGTAGCTGGTGATGTACTCTATCAAAAGTCAAATTCACCAATTAATATCTATAACTCTGATGTCAAAGAGACTCGTAAAATTATTGGGACACAGGAAACACAGTTATACAGAAAGCTAGTTTATACAGACACTTCGACAATATACACTGAGTATTATCAAGTTATTGGGGATGCGGCAAGTACTCCTTCTCCAGAGGAGTTTTTCGCTCAATTGGAAGCGGGAACTTTAAATATTATCACAGATAAACTATTTGCGGCCACCCAGGCTGACGGTGTTACATTATCAGGAGGGCATACATTAAACTCACCTGTGAATGCAACTAAAAAGCTTGGAGATTATTTTACAACAGATAAGACGGGAGTATATCCATTAAGAAACCCTTCTAGTTTGTTGGCTCAGTACCCAAATGATTATTCTGATTTTACTCCTGCAGAAGTTTTAGCTTTGCCAACCGTTTCTGACTCTCCAGTTGAAGTTACAACAACTAATCCAGGCAGAGTGTCTGTACCCTTTACAGCGCAGTATGTACTAAATACGGATACAACTGCTCCAACTAAGACAAGTTCTGTACGGATGTCTTTCTCTATTGGTTTGACTCAAACTGCTTCTACAGGGTCAGACGTTTCGTACTACTATACTGCAAATCCTCAAGTTGCAGCTGTGAAATTTGTTGACACTACTGATTCAAGTGTTAAATATACAGAAAACTTAAATGGTAAAACTGCAGAAACTTTCGGTTGGGATCCGGCTACCAAAATTGCGGAATTCGAAGCTCTTGGCTATACCGTAGTAAACAAGGATGGCTATAGCTCAACTGGTACCTATGATACCATTGATGGAAATGTTCAAGAGTTTGTATTTGAGTTGACACCAAAAACTACTCAAGTTACAGATAATCCGTTAGTCTTTACTCGAACTACTAACTATATTAAAGAAGAAGATAGTAGTCAGGTTGCGGCTCCTTATACAACAACAGTCACATATGAGCGAACAGGAACTCGAAATGAAGTGACGGGATCGGTGACTTGGAATTCTTGGACAGCTAAGAATGGCGATACAATTCTTGAAGGTCAAGCTCTTCCAACTCTTGCCGGCTATTCCGTTAAGTCTGTCACTTCAAACTACGGTACAGTTACTGCAGTATCAGTAGTTGAGAATATCGACACAGCTGATCTCATCTCAACAGGAAACTATGATCTCGTTGAGACAGTAGTGTATGCGAAAGCAGCTCAAACAGGTAGTGTGAAATTTGTGGATACTAGCGATAATTCCGTTAAATTCACAGAAGCACTCAATGGTCAGACAGGAGATGAGTTTGGCTATGATCC
>NZ_JBIMJQ010000013.1:0-52995 GCF_043674215.1 Streptococcus sp. A22 | reverse complement strand
TATTATTGGGAATCCCAGCTTAAATCATAGATACCGTAAGGGATTTTATTCTTTATTTAAAACTTTGCAACAGAACCTTCCCATGACAGAAACAGCCTTCTATATTCTCTTTCATTTACAGAAAGAACGACATGGTTACGATATTACACAGAAGACTAAGGAAGTCACGGCAGGGCAAGTCGTGATTAGCCCTGGAACCATGTACGGCACCCTGTCGAAAATGGAAAAGGACGGCTTGATTCGGTTTGTCAGGGAAGAAGATAAGCGGAAGTTTTATCGGATAACAGAAACAGGTCGAGAAATCCTAGACATAGAATTGGCTCGGATTGAACGGCTCTATCGAAATAGCAAGGGAGAAAATGATGGAGACTAGGACAGAGTTCAAGGTATTTTTTATCACAGATTTCAGTCAGCAAGCAGACTATCTCAGTGAGATGCATCAGCAAGGGTGGAAACTAGTTAAGATTAGCTGGCTCTTGTTTTATCATTTTGAAAAATGCCTGCCAGAAGGGGTTGTGTATCAGGTTGATTTCAAGAAAGCAAAAAATAAAGATAGAGAAAACTATCTGCATATGTACGAGGAATATGGATGGGAGTTTGTCGTATCCTGCCAAAATTTCAATATTTTTAGGAAACCTGCGAAGATGGGAGAGCTTGAATTATATGGTGATAGAGAAAATAAAGTGGAGTTTGTGAAAACAATCTTCCAAAGACGCTATTTGCCATCTTTGGGACTGTACGGCATTCTACTGGGAACAAGTTTGCGTTCGCGTCCAGGTTTTGTCTTAGGTATTTCTATCATTTATATTCCGCTTTTATTATTACTAGGCATCCGTTTTTATCGTATGGTAAAAGAGTAACTAGGTCCTCAGACTGATTTTTAGCACTCTAAGCAAAAGAGTGCTAATTTTTTGGTTTTTTCTCTTGACAATCCATTTTTTCGGCGTATAATGGGAGTATATAGGTTAGCACTCGACATCATAGAGTGCTAACGCTCTTCGAAAATCAACACTAACCGTTGTCAGCTTGCCTTTGTGAACCACAGTTCTACATTCGGCCTCGCTTCCTAGGCTACTGTCGATTTTCATTGAGCGTAACTAAAACAGTGTTCATGAAAGGAGCGAAGATGATTACCCAACGTCAAAATGATATTTTGAATCTGATTGTTGAATTGTTTACGCGCCATCATGAGCCAGTTGGTTCTAAGGCCTTACAGGAAATGATTGCTTCTAGCTCTGCTACCATTCGCAATGACATGGCCAAGCTAGAGCAACTGGGCTTGCTAGAAAAGGCTCACACTTCAAGTGGTCGGATGCCCAGTCGGGCTGGTTTTCAATACTTTGTCAACCACTCGCTTAATCTGGAACATATCGATGAAGAAGATGTTTATCAAGTGGTCAAGGCCTTCGACTTTGAAGCCTTCAAGCTGGAGGACATCTTGGAGCGGGCAAGTCAGGTCCTAGCGGATTTGACAGGCTACACCTCGGTCATCTTAGATGTGGAGCCGACCAGTCAGCAGCTGACTTCCTTTGACATCGTGCAACTCAGTAGCCACGATGCTCTGGCAGTCTTGACTCTGGACCAGTCCAAACCTGTCACTGTCCAGTTTGCCATTCCCAAGAACTTTTTGACCAGGGACTTGGAGGTGTTCAAACGATTAGTTGATGAGCGCTTCGTTGGGCAGACGGTCTTGGCAATCCATTACAAGCTGCGGACGGAGATTCCCCAGGTAGTGCAACGTTACTTCACCACGACGGACAATGTCTTGGATTTGATGGATTATATCTTTTCCAATCTTTTCCAAGAATCAGTCTTCATCAGTGGAAAAGTCGCCTCTCTGACTTACGGCAATCTGGCCACCTATCAACTCTTGGATAGCCCACAGTTATTAGCCCCAGAGTTGCGGCAAGGCTTGGCGCCAAACCAGCAGACTAGTATTTCCGTGGCGGAACACAGCGATCCGGCCCTTGCAGATGTGACGGTCATTCATCATCGCTTTCCTATCCCCTATCGGGGCATGGCTCAGATGAGTTTGCTCGGTCCAGTTGACATGGACTACCGTAGGCAGATGAGCTTGATCAATATCATCAGCCGCGTCCTATTTATGAAATTAAGCGATTATTACAGATATTTAAGTAGTAATCATTATGAAGTCAATTAGAAGGAGAATGCTTTGTCAGAAGAAATCAAAAACGAAGAAATCGTAGAAGAGGTTGAAGCAACAGAAGAAGTTGTGGAGACACCTGAAAAATCAGAATTGGATTTGGCAAATGAGCGTGCAGAGGAATTTGAAAACAAGTACCTCCGTGCCCATGCTGAAATGCAAAATATCCAACGCCGTGCCAACGAGGAACGCCAAACCATTCAGCGTTACCGTTCGCAAGACTTGGCCAAGAAAATTTTGCCGAGCTTGGATAACTTGGAGCGTGCCCTTCAAGTCGAAGGCCTGACAGAAGATGTCAAAAAAGGCCTTGAAATGGTACAGGAAAGTTTAATTCAGGCCCTCAAAGAAGAAGGGGTGGAAGAAGTCGCTACAGATGTCTTTGACCCAAATCTTCACATGGCCATTCAAACAGTCCCAGCCACAGACGACTGCCCAGCAGAACACATCGCACAAGTCTTCCAAAAAGGCTACAAGTTGCATGAACGTCTGTTGAGACCGGCTATGGTGGTCGTATCAGAGTAGTCGCTCTGCTATTTTCCAAAAAAAGAAAACTTGACCGAAATGTCGTAAAACTACTTGAAAAGAAAGTAAATTAAAAAGAGGTAAAACATATGTCTAAAATTATCGGTATTGACTTAGGTACAACAAACTCAGCAGTTGCAGTCCTTGAAGGAACTGAATCAAAAATCATCGCAAACCCAGAAGGAAACCGCACAACTCCGTCTGTTGTGTCTTTCAAAAATGGTGAAATCATCGTTGGTGATGCGGCAAAACGCCAAGCAGTAACCAACCCAGATACCATTATCTCTATCAAATCAAAAATGGGAACTTCTGAAAAAGTTTCAGCCAACGGCAAAGAATACACACCACAAGAAATCTCAGCTATGATTCTTCAATATTTGAAAGGCTACGCTGAAGAATACCTTGGTGAAAAAGTAACCAAAGCTGTTATCACGGTTCCTGCTTACTTCAATGATGCCCAACGTCAAGCAACTAAAGATGCTGGTAAAATTGCTGGTCTTGAAGTAGAACGTATCGTCAACGAGCCAACTGCAGCAGCCCTTGCTTATGGTTTGGACAAGACAGACAAAGACGAGAAAATCTTGGTATTCGACCTTGGTGGAGGTACTTTCGACGTATCTATCCTTGAACTTGGTGACGGTGTCTTTGATGTACTTGCAACAGCAGGTGATAACAAGCTCGGAGGTGACGACTTTGACCAAAAGATTATCGACCACATGGTAGCAGAATTCAAGAAAGAAAATGGTATCGACTTGTCAGCTGACAAGATGGCCCTTCAACGTTTGAAAGATGCAGCTGAAAAAGCTAAGAAAGACCTTTCTGGTGTAACATCAACTCAAATCAGCTTGCCGTTCATCACAGCAGGTGCAGCAGGTCCGCTTCACTTGGAAATGACATTGACTCGTGCAAAATTTGACGAATTGACTTACGACCTTGTAGAACGTACAAAAATTCCTGTTCGTCAAGCTCTTTCAGATGCAGGCCTTAGCTTGTCAGAAATTGACGAAGTTATCCTTGTCGGTGGTTCAACTCGTATCCCAGCCGTTGTAGAAGCTGTTAAGGCAGAAACTGGCAAAGAACCAAACAAATCTGTCAACCCTGACGAAGTGGTTGCCATGGGTGCGGCAATCCAAGGTGGTGTGATCACTGGTGATGTGAAAGACGTTGTCCTTCTTGACGTAACACCATTGTCACTTGGTATCGAAACAATGGGTGGTGTATTTACAAAACTCATCGACCGTAACACAACAATCCCAACTTCTAAATCACAAGTCTTCTCAACTGCGGCGGACAACCAGCCAGCTGTTGACATCCACGTGCTTCAAGGTGAGCGTCCAATGGCAGCAGACAACAAGACTCTTGGTCGCTTCCAATTGACAGACATCCCTGCAGCACCTCGTGGTATTCCACAAATCGAAGTAACATTCGACATCGACAAGAACGGTATCGTTTCTGTAAAAGCCAAAGACCTTGGTACGCAAAAAGAGCAAACAATCGTTATCCAATCTAACTCAGGTTTGACAGATGAAGAAATCGACCGCATGATGAAAGATGCAGAAGCAAACGCAGAAGCAGATAAGAAACGTAAGGAAGAAGTGGACCTTCGTAATGATGTGGACCAAGCAATCTTTGCGACTGAGAAAACTCTGAAAGAAACGGAAGGCAAAGGCTTCGATGCAGAACGCGATCAAGCTCAAGCAGCTCTTGATGAGTTGAAAGCAGCTCAAGAAGCTAACAACTTGGACGACATGAAGGCTAAACTTGAAAACCTCAACGAAAAAGCTCAAGCCCTTGCAGTGAAACTCTACGAGCAAGCCGCAGCAGCACAACAAGCAGCCGCAGGCCAAGAAGGTGCTCAAACAGCTAACAACGCAGGCGATGATGTGGTAGATGGCGAGTTTACTGAAAAGTAAACCAATAATACGGAGGCGAATATGTCTACAATATATACTACAAATTCTTGGGATGGGTACTCTAAAGGTAGTAAATACTGGAACGAGTATAGATTAGAGGGTGACAGAGTAGTAAAATATAAGTGTTCGTCTTCAAAATTCTTTGATGGAAATGAAAATGTTCGCGAGACAGGGGGGCGTGAAGTTGATTCCTGGGAAATCGACGATCCTTCAATGCCTGATTGGTTGAGAGACTATTTATAAAATTAAGCAGAGGTTGCAACCCAGCCTCTGTTTTTGGGTAAAGAGGAGACGAGGTCCATCAATATGAAGAAAATACTGGTCGTCTTGACCAATGTATCTCAATACAAAAATGATGAAGAAAAAACAGGTCTGTGGCTAGCAGAAGCGACAGAATTTGTAGATGAAGTTACCAAAGCAGGATTTGAAGTGGACTATGTTAGCCCAAAGGGTGGCAATGTTCCAATCGATCCTCGCAGCTTGAAAAGTATCTATGTTTCGAAAGAAGATTTACAACTATCTGAAAGCGCCGATTTTAAGGAGCGTGCCTTGCTACATTCTCTTAAACCAGAAGATGTTCAACCTGAGGACTACATCGCTATCTATTATACGGGTGGCCACGGTGTGATTTGGGATTTTCCGGACAACAAGGAACTGCAAGAAATTGCTAATTCTATTTATGAACAAGGTGGATATATTTCCTCAGTTTGTCACGGTGTTGCAGGTTTGTTAAATATTCGTGATAGGGATGGCCGTTATCTTATTGCTGGTAAGAAGATAACCGGTTTCACAAAATGGGAAGAAATTCTTAGTGGAAAACTGAAAAAGGTTCCCTTTATCACAGAAACTGAGGTCAAAAAACGTGGGGCTGATTTTCAAAAGAAACTTCCCTACACTTCTTTTGCCATACAAGATGGTCGCTTTGTGACAGGGCAAAATCCCATGTCAGGTAGGGCAGTTGCCAAACGCTTGCTAAGTAACTTCTAGCAAGGACTGGAATGACTGTATTTGACATCTCAAATTTTACAGAAAGGAAAGTGTTCGCAATCGAACACGGGCTACTTTCTAAGTTTCAAAGAAAGGAATACAAGTTCGTTTATTCGAACACAGGCTAAAAACCTAGTGAAAAAGATAAACTTCCTAGTGTGTTTTACACACTGCGTTAGTTTTCTATTTTCATACGGTTTTCTTAACGCCTTTTGTATCATAAACTATGAACAACACAGAATTTTACGATCGTCTGGGGGTTTCTAAGAACGCTTCGCCAGACGAGATTAAGAAGGCTTATCGTAAGCTATCAAAAAAATATCACCCAGACATTAACAAGGATGCTGGTGCGGAAGATAAATATAAGGAAGTTCAAGAGGCCTACGAGACCTTGAGCGATCCTCAAAAACGTGCCTCTTATGACCAATTTGGTGCGGCTGGAGCCAATGGTGGCTTCGGCGGTGGCGGATTTGGTGGTTTTGACGGTGCTGGTTTCGGCGGTTTCGAGGATATCTTTTCTAGTTTCTTCGGCGGTGGAACTGCTCAACGTAATCCCAATGCACCTCGTCAGGGAGATGATTTGCAGTACCGTGTCAATTTGAAATTTGAAGAGGCTATTTTCGGTGCTGAAAAAGAAGTTTCCTACAACCGTGAGGCAACTTGTCGTACCTGTACTGGTTCGGGCGCCAAACCTGGGACCAGTCCTGTAACTTGTGGACGCTGTCATGGCTCTGGTGTTATCAATGTTGATACACAGACACCACTTGGAACCATGCGCCGTCAGATGACCTGTGATGTCTGTCACGGTCGTGGCAAGCAGATTAAGGATCCGTGTACGACCTGTCGTGGAACTGGTCATGAGAAACAGGCTCACACTGTTACGGTCAAGGTTCCTGCAGGTGTCGAAACTGGTCAGCGTATCCGTCTGGCTGGTCAAGGTGAAGCTGGATTTAACGGAGGCCCTTACGGAGATCTCTATGTAGTCGTTCAAGTCGAGGCATCGGATAAATTTGAGCGTGAAGGTACGACCATTCTTTACAAATTGGACCTCAACTTTGTTCAAGCTGCACTAGGTGACACCGTCCATGTGCCAACGGTTCATGGTGATGTGGATATGGTGATTCCAGAGGGAACGCAGACAGGCAAGACCTTCCGTCTTAAAGGCAAGGGTGCGCCAAGTATCCGCGGGGGTGCCATGGGTGACCAGTATGTCACTGTCAATGTAGTGACACCAACAGGGCTCAATGACCGCCAGAAAGCAGCTTTAAAAGACTTTGCGGTAGCAGGTAATATCAATGTGCATCCGCAGAAAAAAGGTTTTTTCGACAAGGTCAAGGACGCTTTTGAAGATTTATAAGAGAGATTGGATTGGCACTGCCAGTCCTTTTTCTGTATCATACCCAATGAAAATCAAACTGTGAAAGCCAATCAACCACTGTGTTAAAGTGTTTTTACTGTTCAAATAATGTGAGGTTGGATGTTATATCAAACCTCTTTTTCTATATCAGTATTTTCTTCAAATAGTTCCATTAGTCTTATGGTAAAATAAGAGCATTAGTAGAAATGAAAAGGATGACGGATGGACAAGTGGTTGACTGGTCTTGAGCTGAAAAAATACCAGGATCGTTCGGGTCTGGCAGGGAGTAAGCAGGGCCCCTTGGTCTGGACAGAAGTCTTTTTGCGCGAGGTCAATCAACAGCCCCAGCAAGGCATTCTGCACTACTGGCCCATGGATACGACGGTCATATTGGGCATGATGGACAGTCAGGTGCCGGACTTGGCGGCCGGTCTGGCTCATATTAAACAGTCTGGTTACAGCCCTATTATCCGTAGTCTGGGTGGTTTGGCAGTGGTGGCTGACCAAGGCGTACTCAATCTGACCTTGATTTTGCCGAATGCTCAAGGGCATCAGGTCAACCTCTACGAAAGCTATCAGGTCATGGTGGACCTGATTACCCAGGCGCTTTCAGATTTTCCCGTTGAGGTGGCCAGTGGTGAGGTGGCAACTTCCTACTGCCCTGGAACCTACGACCTTAGTATCAAGGGGCGGAAGTTTGCTGGTTTGGCCCAGCGGATTTACCAAGAAGCCATTGCCATTTCTGCCTATATCAGCGTATCAGGCAATCAAGCAGAACGAGGCCAGCTGGTGGCTGATTTTTACCAAGAGAGTAGTGGTGGTCAACCGATACTAGACCGCTATCCCCAGGTCAATCCAGATTCTATGGCCAATCTCTCAGACCTGGTTGGTCGTGAATTGACAGTCGAGGATATGCAGAAGCGAATTGAGGTCGTCCTAGAGAGAAATGGTGCTAGGCTTTCAAACTATTATCCCTCGTCGGACAATATGGCTGACTTTATGGACCTGGGACGAGGAATTAAGGAGTTTCAGGAGAAGTATGGCATATAGTCGAATCAAGTTTTGCCATCAGGCTAGCTAGCAGCTCTGCTATTTACAAAAGAGAAAGGTATAGATATGGAATGGATGGATGCGACAGCTCAGGCTCAGGCTGTCAATGGCGGACAGGTTTCGGCCAAGGAACTGGTCCAAGAGGCTATCGAGAAGATAGAGGTGCTAAATCCGCAGTTTAATGCGGTGGTCTACACCCAGTATGACCAGGCTCTAGCTGAGGCAGAAGAGCAAGGTTTTTTGGGTAAACCTTTTGCTGGGGTTCCGTTGCTGTTAAAGGATTTAGGGCAAAATGAAAAGGGGCATCCCTCTTCAGCGGGTTCTAGATTGTTTCAGGGTCATTCGGTCGGCTATACGGATAGGTATGTGCAAGCTCTCAAGGATCTGGGTTTTATTATTCTGGGTCGGACCAATACTCCGGAGTTTGGCTTTAAAAATATCTCGGATGCTCTGGTCCATGGTCCAGTCAATCTCCCATCAGATGTCAAGCGCAATGCTGGCGGTTCAAGCGGAGGAGCAGCTGCAGCCCTGGCTTCTGGAATGGTTAGCATTGCGGCAGCATCGGACGGTGGTGGTTCCATTCGGATTCCCGCGTCCTTCAATAGTTTGATTGGTCTCAAGCCCAGTCGTGGGCGCATTCCTGTCGGTCCCAAGTCTTTCCGAGGTTGGCAGGGGGCTTCTAGCAACTTTGCCTTGACCAAGTCCGTGCGGGACACCAAGCGGCTGCTTTATCATTTTCAAACCTATCAGGTTGAGTCGCCTTTTCCCTTGGCAACCCTGTCGGAAGAGTTGATTTTCAGTTCTCTTAATCGCCCTTTGAAAATTGCCTTTACCCGTCAATCCCCTATTGGTAGCAAGGTTAGTCTGGAAGCGCAGACGGCGGTTCTTCAGCTGGTCGACCACCTTCTAGGGATGGGTCATCAAGTGGAGGAATTACAGCGACAGCCCTTGGACGGGAGTGAAGTGATGCAGTCCTATTATATTATGAATAGCGTAGAGACTGCTCAGATGTTTGATGAAATTGAAACGGCTTTTGGACGCCCAATGACTCTGGATGACATGGAGCCCATGACCTGGGCCATTTATCAGAGCGGTCAAACCATACCGGCCAAGCTTTATTCTAAGGTTTTACAGGATTGGGACCGCTACAGTGCCATTATGCAGGAATTTCACCAGACCTACGACATTCTCCTGACTCCCACGGTGGCAGATGTGGCTCCTCTTCATGGTCAATTTCAGCCGTCTGTTGATTTAGAAACCCGCCTCAAGCAGACCCAGGAATATTCAATGGCTGCTCAGCAGGACTTGATCTGGGAGATGTTTGCGGACAGTCTCGCTCTTACTCCCTTTACGCAACAGGCCAATATTACAGGCCAACCATCCATTAGCTTGCCGACGCATGTTACCAAAGAAGGCCTACCGATAGGGGTCCAATTGACAGCAGCTAAGGGCCGAGAAGATATCCTTTTACAGCTAGCCCAGGACTTGGAAGATGCTCATTTGTTTAGAATGTAAATGGCTACAAAAAACGGTACCAAATTCTTGCCAAATCTTTTTCAAAATGTTACCCTATTAAAGTTGGTGGGTTAACACCAAAAATAAAGAAAAAGGAAGTTTGTCACTTCCAGAGGAGATTGACATGTTGAAAAAATTGTTGGCATCAGCCTTTCTTGTATCTACATTAACGTTGGCAGCTTGCTCAAGCAACGCTTCTAAGACAGAAGAAGCAACTGCAGAACCAACCAAATGGGAACAAGTCAAGGAAGCAGGTGTCTTGAAAGTTGCGACCCCAGGTACGCTTTTCCCAACGTCATACTACAATGACAAGAAGGAATTGGTTGGTTATGAAGTCGATATGATGAAGGAAATCGGCAAGCGCTTGGACCTCGAAATAGAATTCCAAGAAATCGGTGTGGCAGAAGCTCTGACATCAGTAGACTCAGGCAAGGTAGATGTTTCAGTAAACAACCTACAGCCAACAGCTGAGCGTAAGGAAAAATACAACCTCTCTGAGGCTTACAAGTATTCTGTATCTGGTATGATTGTCCGTGAAGATGGTTCATCAAACATCACAGCAAAAGACCTTTCAGACTGGAAGGGTAAAAAAGCTGGTGGTGGTGCTGGTACAACCTTCATGAAGATTGCTGAAAAGCAAGGCGCAGAACCAGTTATCTACGACAACGTAACCAACGACGTTTACCTTCGCGATGTATCCACTGGTCGTACAGACTTTATTCCAAATGACTACTTCACACAAGTGGTCGCAGTTAAGATGATTACTGCAAAATTCCCAGATATCAAAGTGAAGATGGGTGATGTTCGTTACAATCCAAACGAATCTGTGATTGTCATGAGCAAGGAAGATGACAGCTTGAAGCAAGAGTTGGATAAGGTCATCAAAGAAATGAAAGAAGATGGTAGCTTGAAGGCTATCTCAGAAAAACACTATGCTGGTCAAGACTTGACCAAACCTGCTGAAGGTGCAGATGAGTTGCCAGTAGTAGACGTTGACTAAACATCAGAAAGGTTGGAAGTGATTCCTACCTTTTTATCTAGTAAAGAAAGGACGGGTGTTGACCTGGTCGGCGCCTCCAAGGTATTTCTCTATGTCTATCAATTGGCAGGCTGTTTTTGATCCAAAACTAGCTTTTGAGGCTATTCCGCTTATTCTAGAGGGCTTGCCCTACACATTGGCTCTATCTCTTATCGGCTTTGCCCTAGGGACCTTTTGTGGCTTTTTTGTAGCCTTGATGCGTATGTCTAAGCTTGCCGTCCTCCGCTGGTTGGCTATGGCTCATATTTCCCTCATGCGGGGTATTCCGCTTATGGTCTTGCTTTTCTTTATCTATTTTGGTCTGCCCTTTATGGGCATTCAGCTGGATGCGATATCAGCGTCCATCATTGCCTTTACTTCCATGTCATCGGCCTACATCTCGGAAATCATCCGTTCTTCCCTGTCGGCTATTGATAAGGGTCAATGGGAGGCGGCACGCAGTCTGGGCCTCAAGACCAATGTTATCTACCGCAAGATTATCATTCCTCAGGCCTTCCGCATTGCCCTACCGCCTTTGAGCAATGTTCTGTTGGACATGGTAAAAAGTACCTCGCTGACAGCCATGATTACAGTGCCTGAAATTTTCAACAAGGCCAAAATCGTCGGCGGTGCTAAGTCAGACTACATGACTGTCTATATCTGCGTAGCCTTGATTTATTGGGTCATTTGTACACTCTATGCTGTGGGGCAGTTACGCTTGGAAAAACGTCTGGCTACTTATTAAAAAAAGAAAAAGCCCTGAAAAGAACCTCCTTATATTGTTCATATAAGGAGGTTCTTTTCAACCCAATGCTTTTTTTTTTATTTTTTATTTTTTACACTCCTCTGAAAACGATTTTATTACTTGTAAAGAAATGGTATAATAGAAGTTAAATAAAGAGAAAAGGTGCCTTATGACGACCATAGATATTAGCGAAGAAACATTAGCGAGAGAGTCCTCTGGTCTTCTTAGGACCCTCTTGAAAGATCGAACGACCAACAAGTCCATTGTTTGGGCTACACATTCCTATGAGTTGCTGGGAAAAGGGTTCGGTGCTTATGACCGAATCACTCCTACTAGAGTGACGGGTCCCTATGCCAACCTCATCCAGCCACGTTCAGAAAAGTCCAAGTACGAGCAAAAAGACCGCACCAAGGTCCGAGCAGAGGTGTTTACCCCAACTTGGTTGGTCAGACAGCAGATTGATGCCGTGGACCAAGACTTCCAAGATCTAGACCTAGAGGCCTACCTCAACCTCAAATGGTTGGAAATCACCTGCGGGGAAGCCCCTTACATGGTCTCCCGCTACGATACGGTGACTGGACAGGCCCTCGACCTTGAGGAGCGGGTCGGTTTTTTGGACCGCAAGCTCCACCGTCTATCTGAGGAAGTCCATGAGGAAGAAGTCTGGTTCCAAGGGGCGGTGACCGCCTACCAGAACGCCTACGGTTATGAGTATCAAGGAGACTCCCTACTCTTGGCGCGTGAAAACCTCCTAGCCAGCTTCATCGACTACTACCAAGCCAAGTTTGCCCAGGAACCCAGCCCCAGCCAGAAACAGACCATTGCCCAGATTATTTCCTACAATGTCCTGCAGATGGACGGCCTGACCTATACCAGCCCCTACTCCCAGCAAGCAAAGGAAGCTGTTCAACTCAGCCTTTTTGAGGAAATAGCAGAGCAGACCAGCCAGCCACAAAAGGCACAAATCAAAGATTGGAAAACAAATGAGTTGATAGATTTTAAGCGTCTATCACAAGGAGAAAGCCCTATGAAATTTGATGTTGTCATTGGAAACCCACCGTATCAGGAGGAAATTGAAGGAGCCAATACCCAAGCAAGACCGATTTATAATTTATTCATGGAAGAATCCTATAAAATTGGGGACAAGGCTGTTCTTATCACACCGGCACGTTTTTTAGCAAATACAGGAGCCACTCCAAAAAAATGGAATAAGAAAATGCTTGAAGATGAGCATTTAAAAATTTGCTACTATGAGTTAAAAAGTGGCAATGTATTTCCTGGAACCGATATTAAAGGTGGTGTTGTGATTACTTACCATGATAATGACAGCTTTTTTGAACCGATTGATACCTTTATTTCATCTCCGCTTTTGGATTTAGCCTATCGAATTGTGAAAAAATCTGGTTATTTGAATCAAACCTTGGATCAAATTATGTATGGCTCAGACAGTCATAAATTAACAGATGTCATGTTCGAAGAGAATCCAGAGTTACTCTCAAGAACAGATGAATCACATAGGAAATCAGTTTCAACAAATATTTTTTCACGTTATCCAGAAGTTTTTTTTGATATAGAACCACAAGATGGAACTACTTATTTACAAATTGTGGGTAGAGATGGAAATGAACGAGCAAAAAAATATATTAAATCGTCATATGTAAGAGAACATCCAAATTTAAAATACTGGAAAATATTGGTTCCTAAAGCAAATGGTAGCGGAGCTTTAGGAGAAGTGTTAAGTACACCCCTAATCGGGGAACCCCTAATCGGGTATTCCCAAACGTTTGTATCTATTGGTCAATTTCAAACCAAAGAAGAGGCTGAAGCTTGTATGAAGTATATAAAAACTAAGTTTGCTAGAGGATTTTTAGGTATTTTAAAATTGACTCAAGATAACCCTCCTTCCTCTTGGAAAAAAGTTCCGCTGTTTGATTTTGCGTCAAGCTCTGTCATCGACTGGTCCCAGTCGGTGGCGGAGATTGACGCACAGCTATATGCCTTGTTTAACTTCCCTCAAGAGGTTATTGATTTCTTTGAAACCAACATCAGACCAATGGACTAGGTTTTTGAATGTTGAAATTTTCGAAGAGAAGTGAGTAAGATTTATAAAAGAGAAGTAGGTAATCTATGTCCGTTTTGATTAAAACTTCAGAAGAGATTTCTCCCAAAATCTACGCCTATACCACGCCCCATGTGACGACCAATGACGGCTGGATCAAGATTGGCTATACCGAGCGTCAGGTGGAGCAGAGGATTAAGGAGCAGACCCATACGGCGGGGATTGAGCCGTCTATTTTGTGGCAGCAGGAGGCTAGGTACATCGAAGAGCCAGACAAGGGCAAGCCCTTCAAAGACCATGACTTCCACCAGTTTTTGAACTTCCATGCCATCGAACGCCGTCCCAAGACCGAGTGGTTTTATTTCAATGGTCATCCTGAACAGGCCAACCACCTGTTTGACAGGTTTGTCCGTCATGATGTTTCAGGTTACCAGCCTGGGGAGCAGGTAGACTACCAGCTCAGACAGGAGCAGGAAGAAGCTGTCCAGCAAACCTTGACCTATATCCAGACCAATCAGGACGCGCGTAAGAAAGAGTTTCTCTGGAATGCCAAGCCACGCTTTGGCAAGACCCTGGCCACCTATGACTTGGTCAAGCGACTCAACTGTGACCGAGTCTTGATTGTGACCAACCGCCCAGCCATCGCCAATTCCTGGTTTGATGATTTTCATAAGTTTATCGCGGGATCGACCTCCTATAAGTTTGTTTCGGAGTCGGATTCCCTCAAGGGCAGACCATCCCTATCACGAGAGGACTTCCATAAACTCCTCTTTACCGAGGAAGACGCTAAGGAAATCGCCTTTTTAAGCCTTCAAGATCTGAAAGGGTCCAAATACTTCGGCGGCGCTTATGATAAATTGCAGTGGGTAGCCAAGACCCAGTGGGATCTCTTGGTCATTGATGAGGCCCATGAAGGAGTGGATACGGAAAAAACAGATGTTGCCTTTCACCAAATCCAGCGCAACTTTACCCTCCACTTGTCTGGAACTCCCTTTAAGGCTCTAGCCAAGGGCAAATTTTCGGAAAACCAGATATACAACTGGTCCTATGCGGATGAGCAGGCTGCCAAGCAAGATTGGCTCTCAAGCTCCGAGCAAGAAAATCCCTATGAAAACCTTCCCCAGCTCAACATGTTCACCTACCAGATGTCCAAGATGATCACGGACAGGGTTCGAGATGGTGCGGATTTTGGCAGTGAAACGGTTGATTTTGCCTTTGACTTGAATGAATTTTTTGCGACCAATGAATCAGGCAGCTTTATCCATGAGAGAGAAGTCAAAGAATGGCTGAACACCCTGACCACTAATGAAAAATACCCATTTTCAACTAGAGAGCTCCGTCGGGAAATCAAGCACAGCTTTTGGCTATTAGACCGAGTGGCCTCTGCCAAGGCCTTGAAAGACTTGTTGGAAGACCATCCAACCTTTGACCGGTATAAGATTGTGCTGGCTGCAGGTTCTGTCAGTCAGCGAGAAGCTGAGGATACAGAAGCCAATGGCAAGTCGCTCGATATGGTCAGGAAGGCCATTGCTGAGTATGACTATACCATCACCCTGTCTGTCGGTCAGTTGACGACTGGTGTGACCATTCCAGAGTGGACAGCAGTCTTGATGTTGAGCAATCTTCAATCTCCAGCCCTCTATATGCAGGCTGCCTTTCGTGCCCAAAACCCTTACAGTTGGGTGGAAGGAGACAAGGTTTACCGCAAAGAGCGGGCCTATGTCTTTGATTTTGCTCCTGAACGGACCCTGTCACTCTTTAGTGACTTTGCCAATAACCTCAGTCTAGCGACAGCGGGTGGTGCAGGAATCAGTCAAACTAGAGAAGAAAATATCCGCAACCTGCTCAACTTCTTCCCTGTTATCGCAGAAGATAGGGAAGGCAAGATGGTGGAAATTGACGCTCAGGCAGTCATGACCATTCCAAGCCAGATACGAGCAGCAGAAGTCATCAAGCGTGGCTTTATGTCCAACTTCCTATTTGACAATATCGCAGGCATTTTCCGTGCTAGTCAGCTAGTCTTGGACATCTTGGATGAACTCCCTGTTGAGCAACAAGGGAAAATCAGTCATGCACCTGATACACTTGAATTTCCAGATATTGAGGTGGATGAAGAAGGACAGGTTCAGGTGGCAGAAGACTTGGTCATCAACCGTCAAGAAGTCCTTTTTGGGACAAAAGTTTATGATCTGTTAGACACTGTGGAAGAGTTGGTTGACCAGGTAGAAACAGTTGACAAGGCTTTTGTAAAAACGGTTCAGAAAGAAATATCTTCTACCTTGGTAGCAGACCTAACTGCTGGCTATGACTTGACCAACCGGGAAAGTAAACAAATTGAGAAGCAGATTCATACGGAGATTGAAAGCCTCATCCAGCGTAGCGAAAAAGAATTTGATATTCAGCAGGCTCATCTCGAAAATGAATACCAAGAAGCCTTGAAGGAAACGGTGGATAGTCAGCAACAAGAGGAACTAGAGCAGGCCTATCAAGCCAAGAAGATAGAAGCGCACCAAGCCCATCAAGCAGAGTTACGGCAACGGCTGGCAGAAAAAGTGCAGGATTTGCCGCATGATCTGGTCAAACAACAGGAAGTCAAACAGCGAGAACGCACCAAGGCTCAGGCTGAGGACGAGATTCGCGGTCACTTACGTGGCTTTGCACGCACCATTCCAAGCTTCATCATGGCTTATGGAGATGAACATCTAACCCTAGCAAACTTCGATAGCTACGTACCAGATGAAGTCTTCATCGAGGTAACGGGCATCAACCTCAACCAATTCCGTTATTTGCGTGATGGTGGACCTGAATTTGCCGGCCATCTCTTTGACCAGCCGACCTTTGATCAGGCCATCCAAGAATTTTTACGGAAAAAAGCAGAGTTGGCAAACTATTTTGAAGATAGGACAGAAGACATCTTTGACTATATTCCACCTCAAAAGACCAACCAAATCTTCACACCGAAGAAGGTGGTTCAGAAAATGGTGGATGAGTTGGAAAAGGAAAATCCTGGTATCTTCGACGACCCATCCAAAACCTTTATTGACCTCTATATGAAGTCAGGGCTATATATCACAGAGTTGGTCAAACGCCTCTATAATAGCCAAGGCTTACAAGCAGCCTTTCCAGAAGGGCATGAGCGGCTCAAGCATATCTTGGAAGAGCAAGTTTACGGCTTTGCGCCAACGGCTATTATCCATAAGATCGCTTTGGAGTTCATCTTTGGCACCTTACCTGACACCATTAGCCGGAAAAACTTCTTACAAGTAGATACTGTTCCTTATGCCAAGGAAGGCATGATGCAGGAGTTGATTGATAAATCTTTTGGATAAATTGAAGGAAAACTTGTCATTTTTGGCAAGTTTTTTCAGATAAGGTGCTATACTAAAACTAGGAATGGAGGGTGGATATGTTATGGCAAATTATGTTTATCAACAGGTCATTTGTTCCAAAGATTTTTTTGAAACCTACTTTTTAGATTACTACCCGATAGACGAAAAAAGGATTGATCCACCGTATATTAGTTTTAATAAACTTGTCTGTGTGAAAAATATTGGTGAATATAGGGAACAATTCGGTGAATACATCTATTATGGTTATGGCTTCACTCATAAGATACGGTCAGATGGCTTGATGGTCCTAAAGTTTGCGACAAAACGTGATGTTCCTATCGCTGCGATTAGAGCCGCTATTCAACTGGACCATAGCTTGGAGTGGTATGCGGTTGAAGAAAATTGTATCTATGTTTCTCGTTTTTATTGGAATCATGGTGTCCAAGAAGAGATTTATTTACTAGATGATGATGATGACTTTGGAAGATGGGTAGAGGCTAGATATGAGTTTGAAGAAGCACTGGCCGACTCAGATCATATTGTCTGGTATTATTTATTGGAGAATAAGAATAACTGGCTCGACAGGGCTACCTTGCTTGACCTACCGAGATATTATGAGGAGTGATTTGTGAGAGGAGAATATCATGTGGACAAAGAGAATAGGGTACATTACCGAACCTGGGAAATTGGTTGATTATTTCTTATCTGTTGGACAGTTTCATGATTATTTGATTGGTTCTTTTTCCTATGATAGTCAGTCAGCTAGTCTACGTTTAACCATTGAGGAGGATTGTTTAGCAGAAAGTCCTTCTAATGCGCCAGCCTTGGTTTGGGATTTGGAATGCCAGGGAGTGACAGATTTTAGAATGCAAGACATGGAGGGACTTTCGAGGTGGTGGATTTATGAAGTTTTATATGATGGCACTACTTGTCAATTTCAGCTTGTAAATGGCTATTTTTCCTTCTCGGCAGAAAGTTTTAAGTTGGGAATTCCCCATAAACCGACTACAGTAGGGCATCCAGCCATTACTCGTTTGCAGTATGATTATTTCTTGCAAGAATTTGAGGCGGGGATGAATGTTGATGAGACTGCTTTTCGTTTTGAGACAGATAATCAGGATACTCTTCGATATATTGGATATTCAGGAAATGAAGCTCCCTACTGGGCAGGTTTGTCAGATCTACCAGATGGAGGTAGATTTAATACAGCTCAGGAGCTCTTTGAGGCAAAAATCTATGATGGTCAATCTCTCAAGGAGAGATGGAGTGAGGTCAAGATTTATAGTATTCTTTCTTTGCCTTTGGATGACTGGTTGAGTTGTGTACCGCATTCTGTTGAAACGCATGTGTATGAACCGGAGGATGACTATGGTCTCTATATCAATGGTGTTGAATTAGATGGTTTTATCGATGAGGATGGGAAGCCTTGTCCATCTTGTGGTATAGCCCCATGTTATTTAGATGATTATGACGAACATTTTTGTCCTTATTGCAATAGCTGGATGACGGAGGACTGGTGGGATAGAGATGAGGTACACTACTTTGAAAAACGACCTCTTGAGCCGGCTCTCTTATGGAAACCGAATAAAATGCTACGATTTTGCCAGGTACAATTTTCAGTTGACGGCAAACCCTATACCTACTATTGTCCTGACCAAACGATAGAAAGGGGAGACTGGGTGGAAGTTTTAGTTGGCAAGCAAGCTATAAAAAAAGCTGTTCCAGTAGTGGCTATCATTACCGCGCCAGCAGACCGTCCTCCCTATCCTCTCAACAAGATAAAAACTGTGCTTGGTAAGTCAAGAGAGTGGTCGGAAATAATTGCCGAAAAACTGGAGAATTTACTAACTCACGGCTATATCTGTGATCTATCGGAAGAAAAAATCCCAGCCGATTCATCGGTAGCTTACGACCTCTTGAAAACTCCGATCGGCAATTTCTGGTTGGAATTTAATGGTCAGCCCATAAAAATGTCCATTATAGCTCGGTATCCAAATCTTGAGGATACGTACTTTGTGGAAGGAAGTTATCATCTGAAACCTTTTGCGCCGGATTTTGTTGATTTTAAGAGTTTATCGATTTGTACAGATATTGACTTTAGAACTGGCAGATTGATTGACAACTTAGGCGGTGAACATCAATACGGGAACAATTGGCAAGTTGGGGATTACGATATTGGAGTTGTCGCGCACCCATACTCATACGATGAAGCTGAAGTAGATGAAAACATGTTAGGAATTCCCTATTTTCGTGAATGGATAGAAGACTATCAGCATCTAACTTGCTTTTCGGTTGCTTGGAAATACTATGCTTCCGATGAGGATTTATCCATCTGGTTCAATGTCTAACTGAATGAAGCACCTTCTGTATGAGCTAGGCTAGGTTGTAAATCTCTATTCATTTCAATAATAAAAGTATTTTTCCATATCAATAAAGAAACCGCCAACTATATGGCGGTTTGAAGCTATTTAAAATACAAGAGTCTCAACCCGTTCAAAATCACCAAAATCGTTGATCCTTCGTGGCCCACCACACCGAGTGGCAGGTTGATAGACTGGAAGAGGTTGGAGATGATAAGAAGGGCAATGACAGATAGAGCAAAGATGATGTTCTGCTTGATGATGCCCCGCATTTTCTTAGAGAGACGAATAGAGTAAGGAATTCTCGTCAGGTCTTCCATGAGTACGATGTCAGCTGACTCCATAGCGATGTCCGTTCCGCTTCCCATAGCATAGCTGACATTGGCTTGAGCCAGGGCGGGAGCGTCGTTGATGCCGTCTCCGACCATGCCGACAGACGCAAACTCGGTTTGTAATTCTTGGATAACAGCAGCCTTATCCGTCGGCAGACAGTTGGCAATCACACGGTCAATACCGACCTGACTCGCCACGTAACGAGCCGTCTTTTCTTGGTCGCCCGTCAAGAGAATTGGCGTCACTCCCATTTCTTTCAACTGGGCCATTAGCTGCTTGCTCTCAGGTTTCAAACTATCTTCCACCATGAAGATCGCCACCAGCACATCATTTTGGCTGACATAGACCAGGGTTTTCCCAGTACTTTCCGCCTCATCGATCTGTGCCAGCAAGCCAGCAGACAGGGGACTGACCAAGCTGTCCACCACAAAGCCCGCCTTACCGATTTTCCAGCTGTCGCCCTCATAGCCAGCCACCAAGCCTTTTCCGGTCACGTCTTCTAGGCTTTGGAGGGCAATAGCAGAGCTGTCAGCCGTATAGGTCATGAGGGCCTGAGCAATCGGGTGGCTAGATTGTTTTTCGACAGCTTGGGCCACCTCTTTGATCAAATCTTGCTCCCCAAGATAAGTAGCATCGACAACCTGAGGTTTCCCGATGGTTAAGGTGCCTGTCTTGTCAAAGACAATGGCCTCCAGTCCAGCGATATTATCTGCAATATCACCGCCCTTGATAATCATGCCCTTACGAGCAGCTCGGCTGATGGCTGCCAAGGTAGCTGGAGAAGAAGATGCCACCAAGGCGCAAGGAGAAGCAATGGTCAATAAAATCATACCGCGATAGAAGGCGGTCAACCATTCCCAACCCAAAGCAAAATGAGCAAAGAGGATGAACAGTGGGACTACAGCAAGCACAATCTTGACGTAGGTATCTTCCATGTTTTCAATAAAAGTAGCTGTTTTCGACTTGTTCTCTTGGGCGTTTTCCACCATCTGAACAATCTTATCAAAAAGGGCGTCGCCCTTTTCGGCAGTTACTTGCACCAGAACAGTTGGACCTTGGTTGATGGTCCCTCCGATGACCGTCGCGCCTTCTACTTTTTCCGCAGGCAATGGTTCACCAGTAATCATAGATTCATCAAAAATAGACTGAGGGCTGAGCAAGGTGCCGTCAAGTGGAACGGTGTCGCCTTTACGAACCTGAATGGTATCACCGACATGAATAGATGCCGTATCCAGAACAGTAATCTCACCATTTTCATCGACTTTTCGTGCAGTTGGCGGTGTCATATTCATGAGTGAGGCGATAGCATTTCTGCTCTTTTCCATGGCCAATTCTTCCAGAGTAGAAGAAAGGGAGAAGATAAAAATGAGCAGGGCACCTTCCATCCAGTAGCCGATAATGCCAGAGCCGATGGCTGCCAAAATCATGAGAACGTCGACAGACAGGTGCTTGTCGAAAATCAGCTCAGAAAGTCCTGCCTTGGCAGACAGGTAGCCACCGATGACAAAGGCCAAAATGAAGGAAGGTGCTGCAAGTGCCTCTTGTCCTGTGTTGAGCAAGATGATACCAACGATAATGAAGAAGAGACAGAGTGCAGTCGTGATAATATGGATATTTTTCTTTAATTTGTCTAACATTGTTTTAAGTTCCTTATCTATTAGGATAAGTTAATTATAACAATTCTAAATAAAAAGTCAATACTTATTTAGAATTATTTTAAATAAGAGTTGTCAGACAATTCCCATAAAACGAAAAAACGACCGCTGTGGTCGTTTTTTCGGATTCTCACTTAGTTTGGCAATCCGGGCAAATCCCGTAGATAGACAGGACTTCCTTGGTAATCTTGTAACCTGTTTGTTCGTGGGCTTCGCGTTTGAGGCTAGGAATTTCTACGTCCATGAAGTCGGTAATCTTCCCGCATTTTTCGCAGATGACATTGAGATGTTCGTGGCCCATGAAATCATAATAGGTTGTCGTGTCATTGGTCCGCTTGAGTTCAGTGACAAATCCTTCTTCCAAGAGCACTTTGAGATTGTTATAGACAGTTGCCAAACTCATGTTAGGGTAGTTGGGCAGGAGGTCTTTATATATCATTTCAGCACTTGGATGATCGTCGCTTTCAATGATATAGGCTACAACGGCCTTACGTGTTTCTGTAATGCGAACACCTTTTTCCTTTAAGTGTCGAATAACATGCTCAAAGGCAGTTTGGTTTTCTGCATTCAGGTGAGAATGTAGCTCCATTCCGGCCTCCTTTTCTTTTTATAATAATTCTAATTATTTCCTTCATTATATTCTTTTTTTGGAAAGCTGTCAATGACTGAAGTTGTCACTTCAATCTGTGCTAGGACAGTTGTAATTTCCTTCTCTTTTTTTCCAGTATCTTTTATGCTACAATCAGAACATGACACGATTTAAGGCAATTATTTCCTACGACGGACATGACTTTTCTGGTTTTCAACGCCAGCCCCATGCCCGTACCGTTCAGGAAGAAATCGAAAAAACACTAGTAAGACTAAACAGTGGCCAGCGGGTGACAGTGCATGGTGCAGGTCGGACAGACGCAGGAGTGCACGCTTATGGTCAGGTGATTCATTTTGACTTGACTGGCAGTCGAGATGCTGAGAAGCTCCGCTTTGCTCTTGATACTCAAACACCTGAGGACATTGATGTGGTCAGTGTGGAGCAGGTAGCGGATGATTTTCATTGCCGCTATGCCAAGCACAGCAAGACCTATGAGTTTCTGGTGGACATTGGTCGGCCCAAAAATCCCATGATGCGGCACTATGCGACCTTTTATCCCTATGATTTGGACTTGAGCTTGATAGAAGAAGCCATTCAGGACTTAGTTGGGACCCATGACTTCACAGGCTTTACAGCTTCGGGGACATCGGTCGAGGACAAGGTACGGACCGTCACAGCGGCGACAATGGAGTATGACCAGCGGCGGCAGTTTTTGATTTTTACCTTTTCGGGCAACGGTTTTTTGTACAAGCAGGTGCGGAATATGGTTGGGACCTTGCTGAAAATTGGCAACGGTCGCATGCCCGTTGGGCAAATCAAGCGGATTTTAGCAGAAAAGGATCGTGGCTTGGCAGGTCCAACTGCAGCAGGCAACGGCCTCTATCTAAAGGAGATTATCTATGAAGACTAGGTACATTTTGGCTCTTTCGGGCAATGATATTTTCAGCGGTGGCGGTCTCCATGCAGACTTGACCACCTACACTGTCCATGGCCTGCATGGTTTTGTGGCGGTGACCTGCTTGACAGCTATGACGGAAAAAGGTTTTGAGGTTATTCCGACAGATGCAGCGGTGTTTGCCCAGCAGTTGGCTAGTTTGAAGGATGTGCCCTATTCGGCTATTAAGATTGGATTGCTTCCGACGGTGGAAATAGCAGAGCAGGCTTTGGAGTTCATCAAGGCTCGTCAAGATATTCCTGTGGTCTTGGATCCAGTCTTGGTCTGCAAGGAAACACACGATACAGAGGTCAGTCAGCTTCGCGATGAACTCTTGAAGTTCCTTCCCTATGTCAGCATCATCACACCAAATCTGGCAGAAGCTCAGCTATTGCTCCAAAAAGACATCCAAACGGAGGAAGAGATGGAGCAGGCGGCGGTGGCGCTTTATGACTTGGGTGCCAAGTCGGTGGTCATCAAGGGGGGCAATCGCTTGGGAGGTTCACAGGCTGTTGATGTTTACTATGACGGGAAGGAAGTGGTGGTGCTCAAGTCTCCCCTATTTTCAGAAAACAATGTGGGGGCAGGCTGTACCTTTGCGTCCAGCATTGCCAGTCAGCTCTTGCTAGGTCAGAACTCTTTGGAGGCAGTCAAATTATCCAAGGACTTTGTCCATGCAGCCATCTTAAAATCAGATCAATATGGGGTGATTCAGTATGAGAAATAAAAAGACGCAAGAACTGGTATTGCTGGCTATTTTAACTGCCTTGAGTTTGGTATTAGCCTTTGTTCATGTGCCAACTGCAACTGGTTTTGTGACACTTTTGGATGTTGGGGTGTATTTTACAGCCTTTTACTTGGGTAAGAAAGAAGGAGCCATTGTTGGCGGACTGTCAGGGCTTCTGATTGATTTTTTGTTGGGCTATCCCCAGTGGGCTTTCTTTAGCTTGCTTTTCCACGGTGCTCAGGGTTATTTTGCAGGATGGACAGGCAAGAAACGTTTGATTGGAATTGTTCTTGCCAGCCTTTCCATGATTGGTGGTTACTTTGTGGCATCTAGTTTCATGTATAATGTAGCTGACGCTGTTACAAGTCTGATGAGTAATACTCTGCAAAACACAGTTGGTTTGGTGCTAGGTTATATCTTGGCTCAGGCAATAGAAAGAATTGGTGCAGTAAATCATGTCATTAAAGGAAATTAAAGACCAAACTAAGCAAGTTGTCGAAGAGATTTTAGAACTCAGCAATCTTCAAAAGGGTCAGATTTTTGTGCTAGGTTTGTCTTCTAGTGAGGTCATTGGTGGGCATATTGGCAAAAATTCCAGTCTGGAAGTTGGAGAGGCCGTTGTCGAAACGATTCTGGATATTTTGACTCCCAAGGGCATTTACCTAGCTGTCCAAGGCTGTGAACATCTCAATCGTGCCTTGGTAGTGGAGCGGGAATTGGCTATCCAGAAAGATTTGGAAATGGTCAATGTATTGCCCACCCTTCATGCAGGAGGCTCTGGACAGTTGGCAGCCTTCAAGTATATGAAGGATCCCGTCGAAGTGGAATTTATCACGGCTCAGGCTGGTGTGGACATCGGCGATACGGCTATCGGTATGCACATCAAGCACGTCCAAGTGCCAATTAGACCGAGCTTGCGTGAGATCGGCCAGGCCCATGTTACAGCTCTTGCCAGCCGTCCTAAACTGATCGGCGGTGCCCGTGCAGCTTATCTGGAAGATCAGATACGGAAAAATTAATCACAGCCAGAAGGTTGTGATTTTTTTGAATAAAATCCTTGCCAAGTAGATTTCTTTATGCTAAACTTGTTCTTGTAATTGATACAAGTTCAAAAAGGAGGGTTTCCATGGATACCAAATTTTCAGTAGCTCTGCATATCTTGACCATGATTAGCGAGAGCAGTGATATCATGACGTCGCAGGCCTTGGCAACCAGTGTCGGTACCAATGCCAGTTATATCCGCAAGGTCATCGCTCTCTTGAAGAATGCAGGGATCATCCAGTCCCAGCAGGGCAAGGCTGGCTATGAGTTGAGCAAGGATCCGGCGGACATCAGCCTCCTGGACATCTACTATGCCACCCAGGAAGTCACGCATATCCAGCTCTTTCAGCAGCACCAACACGCCAATCAATCCTGCCCAGTTGGTCGGCACATTGCAGGAGCTGTTCAGCCAATCTTTGCGACCATTGAGCAGGATTTACAGGATAGATTATCCCAAGAGAGCTTGGCCCAGGTCATTGCTAACTTGTATCAAGAGGCAAAAAAATCCAACTGACTTTCACAAGTCAGTTTCTATTTCGCGCAACTTAGACTTGTATCAGATACAAGTCTGTAAATAAAAGGAGTAAACCATGAAAGCAGCACAACACACATCTTATAACAAAGACAATATCGCACTCAACCTAACAGACATTGCTAAACCGAACATCAAACCAGACCAGGTCCTTATCAAAGTGACCGCAGCAGGTGTCAATCCTTTGGACAACATGATTTCTCGTGGAGATGTCAAGATGATTGTCCCTTACAAATTGCCACAAACAGCGGGCAATGAGGTCGTTGGCTTGGTGGAAGAAGTCGGCTCAAGCGTGACCAATTTTGCAGTTGGTGACCGTGTCTTTGGTCGTCTTCCTCTCGACAATATCGGTGCCTTTGCCGAGTATGTAGCGGTGGAGGCTGCTGCACTTGCTAAAGTTCCTGCCTATCTGACGGATGTGGAAGCGGCTGCCGTTCCCCTGACTGCCCTGACCATTATGCAGGCATTGGACCTCATGGGTGCAGAGGCTGGCAAGACCATTTTCATCTCAGGTGGTACAGGCGGTGTCGGTGGTATGGCCATTCCCATTGCCAAAGCCAAGGGTTTGACGGTCATTACCAACGGTGATGGGGCAAATGCAGAGCGGGTATTGGCGTTGGGTGCCGACCAGTTTATCGACTACAAGACAGAAGATTACACTAAAACCCTCTCCCAAATCGACTATGTACTGGACACACTTGGCGGTGCAGAAACCGAAAAACAAATGTCGATTATGAAAAAAGGCGGTCAGTTGGTTTCCCTCCGTGCTATGCCAAATGGCGAATTTGCCAAACGCATGAACCTACCAAAATGGAAACAATTCCTCTTTGGTTTGGTTGGTCGCAAATTTGACAAGATGGCGGAAAGCTACGGTGTGCACTACCATTTCATCTTCGTAGAAAGCAATGGTCAACAGTTGCAAGAGGTAGCAGACATTTTCAGCAAGTTAGAAATCAAACCGTCTATCGATACCGTTTATCCATTTGAAGAAGTCAACGCAGCCTTGGACAAGGTCGCAAACGGTCGCTCACGTGGAAAAACTGTCCTCAGTTTTAAATAGTAGGAGTACTTATGTCTTATATCACAACTAAAAATCAATACATAACTGTCGCTGGCAATCAGATTGCCTACCGTGAACTAGGTAAAGGCAAGTCTAAACTGCCCTTGGTCATGTTAGTCCATTTGGCCGCAACCTTGGATAACTGGGATTCAAAATTGCTGGATTTACTGGCTGAAAAAGAGCACATCATCGTCCTTGATTTGCCTGGCGTCGGAGCCAGTCAAGGCAAGGTAGCTCCTACGATTCCAGGAATGGCAGAGCAGGCTCATGCTATTATCAAGAACTTGGGGCATACGAAAATTAACCTGCTCGGTCTTTCTATGGGTGGTTTTATTGCCCAAGAAATCGTCCGTCTTGATAGTCAAATGGTTAACCGCTTGATTCTAGCAGGAACAGGACCTCGTGGCGGTGTTGAAGTCGATAAGGTGACAGGAAAAACTTTTCGCTATATGCTGAAGGCTGGTATGGAGCGCGTGGATCCAAAACGCTACATTTTCTACAACCACGATGAAGCAGGCCGACTGGAAGCTGAAAAAGTTTTGGGTCGTATGGGAGAAAGAAAAGCCGAGTATGCAGACAAGGACATGAATGTCCCAGGATTTTTAACACAGCTGAAGGCAATCAAACGCTGGGGTAGAGATCCTCAAGACGATATGACCTTTATCACGCAACCAACGCTGATCGTCAACGGTGACAAGGATATGCAAGTTCCGACTGAGAACTCTTATATCATGCATGAGAAAATCAAAAACAGTCAACTCATCATCTATCCCAATGCAGGTCACGGGTCTATCTTCCAAAATGCAGATGACTTTTCAACAGCCTTGATAGACTTTTTGGAGGAATAGTCCCTATTACTCTTGCATATACAAGGCCTGCAAAGTCCCCAAAATCACCTTAGCCTGCTCTTGAAAGAGTTGATTGAGTTACTTGTCTTCCTTATCTTTTGTCTGTATAATAATCTAAAACGAAAGGAAATCAAATGAACACAAAAGATTTTTACTGGGTACGAGAACCGGAAAACTACCAGATTTCAGACAAGGAAATCAGAATCACAACCCAAGCCCATACGGACTTGTGGCAGAAGACCTACTACCATTTTGTCAATGACAACGCTCCCCTGCTCCTGATGGACACGGAGGAAGAGTATTTCTCCTTTACGGTTAAGACAGATTTTTCCAATAGTCATACCCGCTTTGACCATTGTGGTGTCGTGGTTTATCAGGATTCGGAAAACTGGATTAAGGGCTCGATTGAGTATGAAAATGAGGAGTTTCAGCATTTGGGCAGCGTTGTGACCAATCAGGGCTTTTCAGATTGGGCGACCCAGGAAATTCCTGCTTCTGTCAAGTCAATCTACTACCGTTTGAGCCGACGGGGCAGTGATTTCTGCATCGAAAACTCCAAAGACGGTGTTCATTTTGAGCAGATGCGGATCTGCCACCTGCATGAAGGCAATGATAAAATCCATTTCGGTATCTACGCCTGTTCACCAGAAGACTCTTCATTTGAAGCGGTCTTTTCAGAAATGAGTTTGACAGATTGCAAGTGGTTGGCCCACGACGGTCAACAACCAGATTAGAAGATAGGGTAGAAGCTCTGCTATTTCCCAAAAGTCCGTTATAAAATCGTTGAAATCCCTGTCAATTGTGTTATAATGAAGAGTATGCAATAAAATTTTAAGGAGAATGACAGAATGTCTGTATCATTTGAAGCAAAAGAAACAAACCGCGGCGTTTTGACTTTCACAATCGGTCAAGATGCAATCAAACCAGAATTGGACCGCGTTTTCAACAAAGTTAAGAAAGATATTAATCTTCCAGGTTTCCGTAAAGGTCACTTGCCACGTGCCGTTTTCAACCAAAAATTTGGTGAAGAAGCACTTTATCAAGATGTAGTAAACGCTCTTTTACCAGCAGCTTATGAAGCAGCGGTTGCAGAAGCTGGTCTTGAAGTAGTTGCACAACCAAAAATCGACGTTGTGTCTATGGAAAAAGGTCAAGACTGGACAATCACTGCGGAAGTTGTGACAAAACCTGAAGTAAAATTGGGTGACTACAAAAACTTGGCAGTTTCAGTAGAAGCTACTAAAGAAGTAACAGATGAAGAAGTTGATGCAAAAATCGAAGCTGCACGCAACAACTTGGCTGAATTGGTTATCAAAGAAGGACCAGCAGCTGAAGGCGATACAGTTGTTATCGACTTTGTAGGTTCAATCGACGGTGTAGAATTTGACGGCGGTAAAGGTGAGAACTTCTCACTTGGACTTGGTTCAGGTCAATTCATCCCAGGTTTCGAAGCACAATTGGTAGGCCACGCAGCTGGTGAGGAAGTAAACGTTGAAGTGACTTTCCCAGAAGACTATCAAGCAGCAGACCTTGCTGGTAAACCAGCCCTCTTCGTAACAAAAATCCACGAAGTAAAAGCAAAAGAAGTTCCAGCTTTGGATGACGAATTGGCAAAAGACATCGACGAAGAAGTGGAAACACTTGATGAGTTGAAAGCTAAATACCGCAAAGAATTGGAAGCAGCAAAAGAAGTTGCCTTTGACGATGCAGTTGAATCAGCAGCTCTTGAATTGGCTGTAGAAAACGCTGAAATCGTTGAATTGCCAGAAGAAATGATCCACGAAGAAGTTCACCGTGCAATCAATGAATTCTTGGGTGGTATGCAACAACAAGGTATCTCACCAGATATGTACTTCCAAATCACTGGTACAACTCGTGAAGACCTTCATAAACAATACGAAGCAGATGCTGAAAAACGCACTAAGACAAACTTGGTTGTTGAAGCAGTAGCTAAAGCAGAAGGTTTTGAAGCAACTGAAGAAGAAATCGACAAAGAAATCGAAGACTTGGCAGCAACTTACAAGATGGAAGTGGCACAAGTTCGTAGCTTGCTTTCACCAGAAATGCTTAAACACGACATCGCTGTGAAGAAAGCTGTAGAAGTGATTACAAGCACTGCAACTGTGAAATAGGATTGATAGGAACTAAGGTTGGGCAATTTCCCAGCCTTTTTTCAATGCTAAGGATTTTTGGAAGAGTTGCACAAAAACGTTTTGCTATTTTTGTATACCTTGACCTAGTTTTTACAAGCGCTTTCATTTACAATATAACTATCAAAGAAAGAGAGGATTGAACATGGTTCAATTAAATTTAAAAAACATTTACAAAAAATACCCAAACAGTGAGCACTACTCTGTTGAAGACTTCAACTTGGACATCAAGGACAAGGAATTTATCGTATTCGTAGGTCCTTCAGGATGTGGTAAATCAACAACTCTTCGTATGATTGCTGGTTTGGAAGACATCACAGAAGGGGAAGCATACATCGACGGCGTTCTCATGAATGATGTGGCTCCAAAAGACCGCGATATTGCCATGGTATTCCAGAACTATGCCCTCTACCCACACATGACTGTATTTGACAACATGGCCTTTGGTTTGAAATTGCGTAAGTACAGCAAGGACGAAATCAAAAAGCGTGTAGAAGAAGCAGCACAAATCCTTGGTTTGACAGAATTCTTGGAACGCAAACCAGCTGACCTTTCAGGTGGACAACGCCAGCGTGTTGCCATGGGTCGTGCTATCGTTCGTGATGCCAAAGTATTCTTGATGGATGAGCCCTTGTCAAACTTGGATGCTAAACTCCGTGTATCCATGCGTACAGAGATTGCCAAAATCCACCGCCGTATCGGTGCGACAACTATCTACGTAACCCACGACCAAACAGAAGCTATGACCTTGGCTGACCGTATCGTTATCATGTCTGCAACTAAAAACCCAGCAGGTACAGGTACAATCGGTCGTATCGAGCAAATTGGTAGCCCAGAAGAGCTCTACAACCGCCCAGTTAACAAGTTTGTTGCTAGCTTCATCGGTAGCCCTGCTATGAACTTCTTCACAGTTACGCTTCAAGATGGCGTTCTTGTTGGAGATGGTTTCAAAGTGGATCTTCCAGAAGGACGTCGCAAACACTTGGAAGAAAAAGGCTACAATGGCAAATCATTTACCCTCGGTATCCGTCCAGAAGACATCAAGGCTTCTCAGTTGGAATTAGACACATACCCTTCTTCTATCGTGGAAGCAGAAGTGGTGGTATCTGAGCTTCTCGGTGCAGAAACCATGCTTTACTCTAAAGTCGGTAGCACAGAGTTTGTATCTCGCGTTGATGCGCGTGATTACCACAACCCAGGTGAAACTGTTCGCTTGACCTTCAACCTTAACAAGGCTCACTTCTTCGATGATGAAACAAGCAAGGCGATTGTCTAACCTTTCTAAAATCGTTCATAAAACACCTGACCGCTAGATGAAAATCTGGCGGTTTTTTGGGGTTGAGAACGCATAAATACTTGTTTTTTTTGTTAAATTCTATATAATAAATATAGAAAACACCTACAGGAGGTTCCTATGAAGACACTATTGAAAAAAATTCGCATAACGGCTCTTTATATTTTTCTTTATAATCTCATTTTAATCCTCTCCATTTGGCTAGGAAAGGTATCTTCCAAGGAAGAATTTATGATTGCAGTTGCAGGGAACGCGGTCATGATGGGCCTATCTTTCGTGCATTTGCACAATCAAGTGTCGGACGAATTTCACGGAAAAATCAAGGATATTGAATAGAACCGCCAGTTTAAGCTGACGGTTCTTCATTTTCTTTATAGGCTTGATAGAAATCCACCTTGAGTTGGATAAAGTGTTCCATATCGTGGAGAAGTTGGAAGAGGGTGGCCCTGGTTTCAAATTCTTCCCGTGTCTGAGGGAGAGGCCTCTCGCGGAACATGGCGTGAAAGAGCTCGATGTCGAGCAGGAGGTCCTGGGCAGAATTTTCCCGACTCAGTTGCTGGGCGGTTCGTTCAAAGAGGCTGGCCAAAATAATATTTTCCCGGCTCTCCAGGAAGCATTTATTGATGGTCTTGGCCATGGTGCGTAGGATTTTGCTTTGGGCAGCCCGCATTTCAAAATAATGGACCTGGTAGTTGGTCTGCTGGAAGAGCTGGTTGTGGCGGTCTAGGTAGACGACTTTCAGGGCCTCATTCAAGGTCTGATCCAGCTGCGTAATCAATTCTGCCTCGTTTCGTCCGTCGCCGTTGAGTAGAAAGGCTTCAAAGCGGAGGAGAATCTGCTTGAGCAGGTCTTCGACTTGGTCGTGATAGGCCTGGATTTTCTTTTCTTGCGAAGGCATATAGAGGTTAAACAAAAGTGCCAGTCCTGCCCCAATCAGAAAAAGCGTTAGCTCATTTCCCAAAAAAATCAGTGAAATATCCTGCTCCAGCAAGAGATGGGTAACGAGGACGGTTGATGGGGCAATACCTGCCTCCCAGTTGAAATGGTAGGCCAGGGGGACGTAGAGGGCTAGGTAGATGCCTAGGGTCCAGATGCCGAAGCCAAATAGGGCGAAGGTCAGGACGGCTATGGTCAGGGCCAGGAGGGTGGAAAAGAGACGGTTACGGGCCATTTTGAAGCTGGACTTGCGGGTGTCCAAGATGCTGAGGATGGCGATAATCCCAGCCGACGTCGCATAGGACAATCCCAGCGCTGTCGCTAGGTAAACGGCTAGGACGGTGGCAAATATCAGTTTGATAGTGCGGAGGGAGATTGACATGATAGCTCCTTTGGTCTTGTTCTCTTTCTATTGTACCACAAAACAAAATCCTCCTAAAGCTAGGAGGGGAATGGTTATGCAAATAGAGCTAGGACACCAACTACCAAGTAGCAGACCAATTTGTAGCTTTCATTGATAAGGATGAGCTGGATAGAACGTTGCTCAAATAAATAATTTTTCAGCGATGAAATGATAGCGAATACACCCATGCCACCTGCTGCATGAAGTGGTGATACGCCAAGTGTTTGGATGTAAATCATTAACAAGACCGCAAAGATGACCTCGATAATGACAGACAGCATCATTTCTTTTTGTCCATTTTTACCAGCCTGACGATCAGCCTCAATCTTTTTCATATCAATGCCAGAGGCTTTAATCCAAGCGTCGCGGAAAATCAAACCATACCACAAACCACCAATAGCAAAGGCTACAAGCCCTGCAACAATACCTAAAATAATCGACATAAGTTCTCCTTAATAGTTCCGCTTGTACGGACAATTTTTGAGATAAGGATACCAAAGGGAGATGGGAAAGTCAAGATTAGAAAATAAATCGATAGTCAAAAGTGACTTTGACCTTTTTTGCGGGCAATCTATGCTATAATGGCAATATGGAAACAAATGACATCGTATATGGCGTGCACGCCGTTGTGGAGAGTTTGGAGGCCAACACCGGTAACAAACTTTACATTCAGGATGATTTGCGCGGAAAAAATGTAGAAAAAATCAAGGCACTGGCAGCAGAGAAGAAAGTGTCGATTTCTTGGACGCCCAAGAAGACCCTGTCGGACATGACAGAAGGTGCCGTCCACCAAGGCTTTGTCCTGCGGGTCTCCGAGTTCGCCTATGCGGACCTGTCGGTGATTTTGGAAAAGGCAGAGCAGGAAGATAATCCCCTCATTCTCATCTTGGACGGACTGACAGATCCCCACAACTTCGGCTCGATTTTGCGGACAGCAGATGCCACTCAGGTTGCAGGCATCATCATTCCCAAGCACCGAGCAGTTGGGGTGACGCCTGTTGTGGCTAAGACCTCCACAGGTGCGGTGGCCCATGTCCCAATCGCCCGAGTGACCAATCTCAGCCAAACGCTTGATAAGCTAAAGGAGGCTGGCTTCTGGGTATTTGGCACGGATATGAATGGAACTCCAAGCCACAAGTGGAATACGACTGGCAAGCTAGCCCTTATTATTGGCAACGAAGGCAAGGGCATCTCCAGCAATATCAAAAAGCAGGTCGACGAGATGATCACTATTCCTATGAAGGGCCATGTCCAATCTCTCAACGCCAGCGTAGCAGCCGCTGTACTCATGTACGAAGTATTTCGGAAGAAAATCTAAATGAAAGAAAAAGTTCTCATCGTAGATGGCTACAACATGATTGCCTTTTGGCAGACCACCAAGCAGGATTTTAAGAAGGGAAATCTGGATGCAGCTAGGACGTATTTACTGAGGACCTTGTCCCATTACGCAGCCTTTGAACATTTAGAAATCATCTGTGTCTTTGACGCCCAACATGTGCCCGGCCTTCGACAGACCTATGACGAATACAGGCTGACGGTGATTTTCACTGAGGAAGAGGAAACAGCTGACAGCTATATTGAGCGTTTGAGTGCAGAGCTTAATAGCAACCGGTGCAGGCAGGTTTCGGTGGCAACCAGCGACCTCAATGAACAGTGGGTGGTTTTTTCGCAAGGTGCCTTGCGTGTTTCTGCGCGAGAACTAGAGGAACGGACCAGGGTGGTCAAAAAAGATTTAGATAAATTTGTGGACCAGGTGGACCTCTACACGCCTAGATTATCTCCCTGGTCCCAAGGAAATTTACAAGATTTGCAACATTTAATGGAGGAATTGGATTCGTGACTTTTAAGATTGTAACAGACTCAACGTCTGATTTGCCACAGGAGTGGTTAGCAGAAAATGATGTGACCGTGCTCGGTTTGACCATCAATTTGGACGGAACGACCTATGAAACGGTAGGATCAAATCGACTAACAAGTGCAGAGCTGCTCAAAAAAATGGAGGCGGGTAGTCAGCCGACGACCAGCCAGGTCAATGTTGGTCAATTTGAAGAGGTATTCGAAGAGGCTGCTAAGGCAGGACAAGATGTGCTTTACCTAGCTTTTTCAGCAGCCCTATCCGGAACCTACCAGAGCGGTGTCATTGCGTGTGACATGGTCTTGGACCAGTATCCAGAAGCAAGTATTGAGATTGTCGATACCAAGGCAGCTTCTATCGGTGAAGGTTATCTGGTAATGAAGGCGGCAGCAGCGCGTGCGGAGGGTAAGAGCTTGGCTGAGGTCAAGGAGCTGGTTGAGGACTTAGCCCCTCGTTTGCGGACCTATCTTTTGGTTGACGACCTCAATCACCTGGTGCGCGGTGGCCGCCTGTCCAAGGCAGCAGCACTCATTGGTGGCCTGGTCAACATCAAACCTCTCCTGGCCCTTAATGCCGAAGGTAAGCTAGAGGCAGTCGCTAAGTTGCGTGGTCGTAAAAAAGGTGTCCGTGAGATGTTGGACCGTACCCTGACTGATTTGGATCATTCAACGGTCATGGTCGCTTACACAGGTGATTTGGCAGCAGCCCAGGACATTCAGTCTACCCTTTTGGAAAATGACCAGGTAACCGATGTTATCTTGACCGAGTTGGGACCTATTATTGCTACCCATACAGGTACAGGTTCCCTAGCCATTCTGTCTATTTCTACCGAGAAGAGAGCCTAGTATCAGCTCTCTTTTTACCAGTTATGGAATAAAGCGCTTACAAGGAGAATGCATATGAAACGTTTACTATCTGCCTATGCCAGCGAGATTGCTCAGATGACTCCTGCCCCGCTCAAGCAGGCTATTTTGGCCAGCGAAGGCCGGACTGTTCTGGGGGAAACGGTCGTTACGGCTGCCCCGCTGATTGCGGGTGTTTCCAATGCCGAGATGATGGCAGCTTTTAGCTGTGATTTGCTGGTGCTCAACGAATTGGATGTTTTTTCTCCCCAGATTGTCGGTTTTTATGATTGCGACAATCCCATTGCAGAGCTGAAACGATTGACAGGTCGGCCCATTGGGATTAACTTAGAGCCAGTTGATGAGGAGCAGGATTTACTTGAAGAACGCATTTCCCTCTCCGCAGGTCGTCTGGTCAGTCCAGACAGTCTTATAAGGGCAGAGGAGCTGGGCGTAGACTTCATCATGCTAACTGGAAATCCAGCTACGGGGGTATCCTTGTCGGCTATCCGCTCTGCTGTTTCCCTAGCAAAAGAGCACTTCAAGGGGCTAGTCTTTGCTGGGAAAATGCACGGTGCTGGTCTGGGCGAGTCGGTGGTCAATGAAGAGGTTCTGCTGGAATTTGTTGCTTTGGGAGCAGATGGTGTTTTAGTCCCTGCTGTCGGGACGGTTCCGGGAGTGCGAGAGGAGCTGGTCGCACCGATTGTCGAGAAAATCAAGGACAAGGGTGGCTTGGTTATTTCGACCATTGGGACCAGTCAAGAGAGTGCGGATCCGCAGACCGTGCGGGAATTTGGGCTTAGTAACAAGCGGGTCGGTGCGGACATTCATCATATCGGAGACGGCGGTTTTGGCCGTATGCCAGACCCTGAAAATATCTTGGCCTTGTCCCTGGCGGTCAGAGGCAAGCGCCATACTTACTTTAAGATAGGACAATCTGTGAGACGATAAAACGCGGTTCAAAAAGTGAAAAAAGTAAAGTAAAATATCTTGACGCCGACTGCTAGATTTGATACAATGGTAGACGGTATTGTTTACCCCATTTGAAAGGCCCCGGAACCTTCCAAATACCTTCGATGGGACGGAACACCCATCGCCCTGTAAACAAATATTACGAATTCGTATAGGAGAAATCATGAACAAAACAACTTTCATGGCTAAACCAGGCCAAGTTGAACGCAAATGGTACGTAGTAGACGCTACTGATGTACCTCTTGGACGTCTTTCTGCAGTAGTTGCTAGCGTACTTCGCGGAAAAAACAAACCAACTTTCACACCCCACACTGATACTGGTGACTTCGTTATCGTTATCAATGCTGAAAAAGTGAAATTGACTGGTAAAAAAGCAACTGATAAGATTTACTACACTCACTCAAACCACCCAGGCGGATTGAAATCAATCTCAGCTGGTGAATTGCGTTCTAAAAACGCTGTTCGTTTGATCGAGAAATCAGTTAAAGGTATGCTTCCACACAACACTTTGGGTCGTGCACAAGGCATGAAGTTGAAAGTGTTTGTAGGCGCTGAGCACACTCACGCTGCACAACAACCAGAAGTACTTGATATTTCAGGTCTTATCTAAGGGAAAGGACGTAATCTAAATGGCACAAGCACAATACACAGGTACTGGTCGTCGTAAAAACGCGGTTGCACGCGTACGTTTGGTCCCAGGTACTGGTAAAATCACAGTTAACAAAAAAGATGTAGAAGAGTACATCCCACACGCTGACCTTCGTTTGGTTATCAACCAACCATTCGCTGTAACTTCAACTCAAGGTTCATACGACGTTTTCGTTAACGTGAACGGTGGTGGTTACGGTGGTCAATCAGGTGCGATCCGTCACGGTATCGCGCGTGCATTGCTTCAAGTAGACCCAGACTTCCGCGATTCATTGAAACGCGCTGGCCTTCTTACACGTGATGCTCGTATGGTTGAACGTAAGAAACCAGGTCTTAAGAAAGCACGTAAAGCTAGCCAGTTCTCAAAACGTTAATTATCAGCGATATATCAACGTTTCAAAGCACTCAAGAGTTTACCTCATGGGTGTTTTTTTTGTGGTTTTTTGAAAAGTTCACCTCAAAATTTACCTTATTTTTACCTTATTGTTTCAGAGAGTTTAAGGCAAATTCTCCAACCGCCATAGGGATGACATTGGAGGTATTGACATAAATTTGAGTTGTAGTGGTATCGCTGTGGGTTAGAGCCTGTGAAATAGCTTCTAAGCTCATACCTGCTTGTTTAGCAAGTGTTGCACCAGTGTGCCGTAATTTATGAGGTGTAGCGTGTGTCAAATATGGGTGACGATTTTTAACTGTTCTCATCTTATTGTTAAGATAATCTGCGTGTAGGGGTTTATTTACGTTTCCTTTAGTATCTACATAGGTAAATACAAATTGCTCATAGTTCGTAATGATACCAAACTTTGCAAGTTCTTGCCTTTGTTGTTTTTTCCAATTCTGGAGAAGTTGAAGTAAGTCAGATGAAATAGCAAAGGTTGTTTTCTTGTTTCCTTTGGTTGATTTCACATCTCCATACCTATCTAGTGCTTGGAGTAATTGAATTTGGGATTTTTCAAAATTAATGTGTTTCCACTGCAAAGCATAAGATTCAGATTTTCGGTCTCCTAAAAAGAAGGTAAGATAAAATAGAACGTAGTCCTTAAGTGAAATTTTTCTGCTAGCCAAATCATCTTGGAAGGCTAAGAACCATTCCTGTAACTGCTCATGTGTTAGGTAGAGGTCTTCATCTCGCCTAGCTTCTGCCAACTGGATTTTCTTAGTTGATTTGATACGACGTAAGGTTTTAGCAACTTTATTTGATTCTATATATTCTAATTCCTCTGCCCAATCAAATATGGAAATTACATAGCTTCTCAAGGTCTTGAAATTGGCGTATTCATTAGCTTTAGCAGTCATCAAGTTTAGAATAACTTGCTTGTTCTGATTGAGAAATTGAATAGTGTAATTACCTAGCATAGGTAAAATATGTTTTTTGAAACAAGTTTTTGTATTGGCTATAGTTGACCTGCTTGGGGGCTTTGTAGTTGAAGTGGTCTGTCCTGCTTTATAATACTCCCACCAGACATTTTCGTAAAAATCTTTGAATAGAATGTCTATCTTGCCTAGCCCTGTAAACTCATTGTTCTCAATCTGATTGATTTTTGTTAAAAGGTCTATCTCTGCTTGTCGTGCCTCCTTTTTACTTTTGAAACGCTTATCAAAATAGTTATTATTGACGATACCAAGTGGCATCCGTGCTTCCGTTGGAATATACACTTTTAAGCGATATGTTCCGTTTTTTGTCTTAGTGATAGTCATGATATTCTCCTCTTTTCGAACCAGAAAATATCAAGACAATTATAAAATAAAAAGTTAGATATTTCTAGTTTTGCGAAAGTAGCCATGAGTCGATGGCTTGTTTGTTGAAACGAACTGTTTTTCCGATCTTAATAGATGGAAGCCCTTTGCGAATCCATTCATCCAACGTGTTATTTGAAATTCCAAGGTAGTCACATGCTTGTTTTTTGTTTAAGTATGAATTGTCTATATTTCGATGATGAATTTGTTTTTCAATTTCTGATGTAATTAAACTTGAAATTAATATCTGAATTTGTTTGATCTGATCGTCTGGTAAGATAACTTGCATTTTAACCTCTTTTCTCGTAAAATTTGCAATTGTTTTTTGATATTAGTTATTATGCCACAGTGTGAACTAAAAACTGTTATTTTTGGAAAAAATTAGAAGAATGCTGTTAATTTGTCTTCTGTTTCGGAAGACAATTTTTTTACGAAATGCTGTAATATCAACGTTTTGGAGGTTTTACAAAGTTGTAAAATCATATTAAAAACCGTTAAATAATTCTTTTAAATTCAACAATCGATTCAAAATTAATTTATATAAATCAATTTTATAATGATGTTTTCGACGTAATTTATTGTTCAATGAGTATATTTCATTTCTGAATTCTTTTGTAAACTTTGGGATTTGAACAAAGTGTAATTCATTTGTGTTGTAATTTTTATGACAACCTAAACCATGTGCCTTTGCGAAATCAAGAGCATCAAACATTAACCGTAGAATAATTAATACATTCCACGTGATCATCTCGGATAAATAAAATGATTCCGAATTAATATTTAATTCTTTCTGACTTTTGGCAATCAAATTTTTTCTATAACGCGATCTATTTTCTTTGGAAATAAATTTAACATCAATTAAACTAAAGATCTCTTCATCTAAAATTAGCGGAGTGTTTGTTGAATGTGACACGTTAATCTGTTTTTTCAACAATTCTTCGAATGATGAACGAGGTTTTGCTTTGAAAATTTTGGATAATTCTCTGTTAGTATTTATTACTGATTGTTCGATTTCTTTTATGAAATTGAAGACTCCAATTGAAACCAAGTTTTCTAAGTATTGAATGATTTTCAGATCATCAATTTCTTCCATAACACAAGTAGTAAGAAGAGATTTAATCTTATCTTTTTCCAAAACGGTCTCGAAACGATACACTTCAAAATCTTCTGTTTTTTGTTTATCAAGTTGTCTTAACCTCTTTGCTTTTTTTGTTTTATTGTACAAAACTTGTTTACCATTTTTAGATGTATTGGTTGTTAATTTATCATATTCTTTGTCTTTGATACTTTTTGAAGAAGAAGCAAAATTCACTTTCTTCTGTGTCAGACAACGTAGAAGTAATGCTCTTGTTTGTAAATGGAAAGCAGTTTGTATTGCCATTGTGAAAGAAAGTTCGATTTCTTGGAATTCGCAATGATGTATCCTACAAAATATACCTGTTTCGTTTTCCAAAATGAATAGTGCTCTATCTAATCTTGATTTTATTCCATCAATTGAAGCAGTAGCAATGTTTAAACCACAATGGATCAATTCAATACGATAATAATAACTGCCGTCATACGGATTTTTTCCCATAAAAAATGAACCAAAAGTAGATGATTTGACAAATAATTCGGAGACAGTACCTGAACTGTCATATTGCTTCTCGATAGTAAAATTGTTATTTTCATAATTAGCTAGCTCGAATTTCTGGTTATTAATGTGAATCTGTCCTTTTACATTAAGAACGACCTTGTCGATGCCCCAGTAGGCATTTGTTACAGAAAAACAACTTTCCATTTCCTTTGCATTCTCATCGTAGATTTTTTGTTTTTCCTCTTCGGACATACCTCTTGTAATTTTTGAGACCATTTTTTCCTCTTTCTTTTTTCGAAAGAATTATGCCACATTCAGAACTTCGTCAGAGAAAAAAATACAAAAAATGACAAAAAATAGAGATAAATTCCAAAAAGAAATTTATCTCTATACTTTCTATTTTTGTTCTACCACTATATCTTCAAGTATATAATTCTCAAAGATAAACATTTCCTCATGAATTGTCTTTTGAATGGATATAGGTAAGGCTGATAAATACACATAATCCCCTATTTCAAAATTTGTTTCATTAACACGCATTTTTGTGCTGTATTGTACTTTGACTCTATTTTCACAGTTATCCTTGATAATCATTTCGATCCAATTCGAATTTGGTTTTAAATGTTTATCAATAACTTTTCCAAAAACAAACATCTTTGCGAAATGGCTTGGATATGCAAAACCGAAGTTAGGCTTTTTATTGAAGAATACCGCCAGTTCAGTCTGCTCTTCTTGGATGGAATCTATAATAATTTCGTAGCTATTCTTTGTATTAATGTTTTCGATATGACCTGATATCGATACCGTCATTCCCTTCTTCAATTGAAATTTTTCACGATTAAAATAACATTTCAAATATGTGTGCTTACGACCGGCGCCGTTTCTGATAAAGAGACCAAGATATGGCACGATATCTTGGTCATTTACTTCAACGATTTTTCCTCTTGCTAAAATTGTGTTTCGATTTATTTTTTGTAGATTATTTTGATTCCTCATTTTATGTCCTCCATTTAATCAATTTCTACATTATCATTATGCCTGAAAAAACAATACAAAAAAATCATTACAGAATGTAATTTGTCACGGTAACTGAGAGACGCCAATGTGACAAATTAAGTACAGATACTGCCATAAGAGCCAGGCGATTATACATAATTGGCATTCCTGAAGCAATTGCCTTTATTTTATTTGTGCCACGTAGTATATACAATTCGTCACGTAAATCGTAAATGAAATTTTTACGCTGTCTGTCGTATTTTTTGGGGGATTCTTGTTTTAACTTTTGATGACCTTCTTCCCATTTTTTGATTAATAAATTTGAAAGTGCTTGTCTCATCCTCGGATTAGCTTGAATTTTTTCTAAATAATAGAAGTAGCTATCTCTTGAATGTTGTGCACGAAATGCATGTAAATTGATCTGATTGTTCATCTCCTCTTCTGAAAATACTGGTTCATTTTCTAGGATCCCATCAAAAGTTCGACGAACAAGTTCAACATCTTTTGGTAAAATGTATTGCATTTGTTTCTTGCCGCCTTTTCCCCTTTTAACATAAACATAACAATTACCATACTCATCTTCTTTAAAGTCCGAACCAATAAGATTTTTAAGCTCGTTACGACGAATTCCAACTACTTTCTGAAATGCGACTAGGCGAGAGAAGCGAGAGTTCAATTCTTGTTTTTTCCCTTGTTCATTCGCTTCATGTTGTCGTCCACGAACGATTTTATCGCTGGTTCTTTTTTGTTTTTTGATACGGTTTAGATTGATTCCAGCGGCTTTTGCTATGGGAGCTAAATATGTGTGAATTGTTGCGGCTGTGTATTCTTTCGGATCATTTTTTAAATCGTCGTGATAACGTTGAAGAACTTCTTCTGTAATATCCGTTATTTTTTTGATGTTATTTTCTTTGGCCCATTTAGAAAAACGAGTAGCAGATCGTTTGTATGAAGTTCGAGATGTATTATTTATAACATTTTTTGTTGCTGCGATGAATATATCATGTTTCAATGAATTTCTTTTTCGTGGCATTTTCTTTCTCCTTTCTTTTTTTAAAATGCATATTACTGGTAAACTGCCTCACACCCTTTTTTAGTCTGAGCTGGGTATGCTCCTGAAAATTTCCGATGAGGCTGTCCTATGGGACTATCGTTTTCAATACTCTTCAGTAGCACCGTCGAATATCTCTGAAATCTTCGTTTGTCATTGAACTGGTTATTTTTCAAACCGAACTTTCTACTTTTACTTTCACTAAACATCTTTTACTGTACTATATTATGTGATAAATGGTTATTCTGTACTTCATTTCATTCCGCAGAATAACCATTTATTCTATTCTTGTTCATTCCCTTATCAGTCAATGACAGCTGACAAGAGATATCCATATCAATTGAAAATATGATTTACACCGAGCCCAGTGCGTATTTTCAAAAGAATATAGTGTTATCACTCCTTTCTCTATTTACTTCAATATGTTCAATTGTATTATGTCACTTTTTCAAAAAAATAAAAAAACGAAAAACATTTCTCGCTTACATTGATTCGCAACACGATTTTTTTGTTTTGAAAAAAAGTGGCATACTAATAACGAATCAGATTGGAGGTGTGTATATGGAATAAAATATTTTCTAAACACATAACAATATTAAAGGAAAGGAGTGAGTATTATGACTGATGAAGTTCTAATTGAAGAGATAGTATCAATTATTGTTGATGTGGAAATGAAGTGTAAGAAATTTCTGCTATTAAATGGACATTGTATCGATGTTGTCAGTGATTATTATTATTCAGATGAAGATTGTGCGACGATTTCTTTTTCAAGAAATAATGATAAATTGACCATTCGATTTGATAATCAGCAATGTATTGTTACTGTAGAAAATGAAATATTTACTGTTACTTCAGAAGTAATTGAAGAAGGTATTGAAATTCAAATTGAGATTTTGATAAAGCAGGCTATTCTTGGAAAATGGAAAATGTTTATGAATGATGTAAAGAATAATTCATTATTTGAAGCTATTCAAAAACATAGATTCGATGATTATTCAAGTGGTCCTGATTCGGTAATATATTACTAGCACGCTTAAAAACGAACTAGAAAAAATGTCTAGCAATTAGAAAAATAATTCTCAAAAGACGAATGAATAAAACTAAACAAATAGAAAAACGCGTAAATCCTAAAAAGTTGGATCTATGCGTTTTGTTTTGTATGAATATATAACATATTTTATTATGTGCATTAAAGGATTACATGTTCTCTACATTTATTATTGCCTCAAACAATGTTAAATATTCCTTCCGCTTTTTTTGAGAAATTGGGAGGAGCGTTTTTTGAAACTTCTCAAATGATGGATCGTTTGAGGTGTTTTCGTTTTTATCTTGGACATGTTGTTGGAAGAATGTACTCATTGATATTCCAAAAGCATCAACAATTTTTTCTAATGTATTCACCTTAATATTAGAGCGTTCGCCACGCTCTATTTTTGCTATTGAAGAAACATCTAAGCCAGCTGCCTCAGCCAATTGCTCCTGAGTTAGATGAAAGTCTTTCCGTAAAGTTTGAATTCTTTTTGCGACAAATTGATCTAAAGCCATTATCTGTCCTCCTTTTATTTAAGGATATAGGTTTTAAAGGACAGTTGAAAGGTTACGAAAGGCTAGTTATTCTATCCTTTTAAGGACTTATTGTGGTATAATATATCTATTGAAGTTAAATTAGATGCTAAAAATTTGTAATTAAGAAGGAGTGATTACATGAACAAAAATATAAAATATTCTCAAAACTTTTTAACGAGTGAAAAAGTACTCAACCAAATAATAAAACAATTGAATTTAAAAGAAACCGATACCGTTTACGAAATTGGAACAGGTAAAGGGCATTTAACGACGAAACTGGCTAAAATAAGTAAACAGGTAACGTCTATTGAATTAGACAGTCATCTATTCAACTTATCGTCAGAAAAATTAAAACTGAATACTCGTGTCACTTTAATTCACCAAGATATTCTACAGTTTCAATTCCCTAACAAACAGAGGTATAAAATTGTTGGGAGTATTCCTTACCATTTAAGCACACAAATTATTAAAAAAGTGGTTTTTGAAAGCCATGCGTCTGACATCTATCTGATTGTTGAAGAAGGATTCTACAAGCGTACCTTGGATATTCACCGAACACTAGGGTTGCTCTTGCACACTCAAGTCTCGATTCAGCAATTGCTTAAGCTGCCAGCGGAATGCTTTCATCCTAAACCAAAAGTAAACAGTGTCTTAATAAAACTTACCCGCCATACCACAGATGTTCCAGATAAATATTGGAAGCTATATACGTACTTTGTTTCAAAATGGGTCAATCGAGAATATCGTCAACTGTTTACTAAAAATCAGTTTCATCAAGCAATGAAACACGCCAAAGTAAACAATTTAAGTACCGTTACTTATGAGCAAGTATTGTCTATTTTTAATAGTTATCTATTATTTAACGGGAGGAAATAATTCTATGAGTCGCTTTTGTAAATTTGGAAAGTTACACGTTACTAAAGGGAATGTAGATAAATTATTAGGTATACTACTGACAGCTTCCAAGGAGCTAAAGAGGTCCCTAGCGCCTACGGGGAATTTGTATCGATAAGGGGTACAAATTCCCACTAAGCGCTCGGGACCCCTTGTAGGAAAATGTCCTAAGTGTGGCAACAATATTGTATTAAAAAAATCGTTTTATGGTTGTTCAAATTATCCTGAATGTACCTTCACTTTAGCTGAACATTTTAGAAAGAAAAAACTCACCAAAACAAATGTAAAAGAATTACTAGAGGGAAAAGAAACCCTGGTAAAAGGAATCAAAACGAAAGATAGAAAGTCCTACAATGCCGTTGTAAAAATCGGAGAAAAGGGATATATTGATTTTATATCTTTCTCAAAATAAACATAAAATGTGTTGTTGGTAATTTCGCAACTATTGCCATTCAATATTATGAATAAATTCTTGCTTGCGACACCAGCTTTTGCTGATCATCCTATAGTTTCATCGGTAATATGGATAGTTGCATTTTTACTAGTATCAAATTTATTACAAGGTAATACAAATAATGTAAGACGTTATGCAATTATTGAAATTGCTTCAGTATTAATTTGGAATCCATTTTATGTTTATAGATTCGGAACTCCTGGATTGGGTTATCTAATCTATCTAGTTGGATTGGGATTGTTAGTTTATTCTATTTTCGGAGCAAAGTTGAAAACTGTTAGTTGATAAAAGCCATTTTATTTTAATATCAATACAAAAACGCTCTAGATTTCTAGGGCGTTTTAAGGTGCATTGTGAAGTGGAAGAAGTTGTTACAATTATCTATTCTCTGGATATAGAGATTAAATAATAATTTTTTGAGTTTAGTGATTTAAGTACGTAGAGGAGTAGTTTTTAGGAATTTTGGTATAATAGGATTGCTCAAATAGTCTGAAAATATAGTAACAAGGAGGAAGTAATGGCCAATTTTTTTGCTGGGAAAATTGTTTATCTTGATGAGCAAGCCGTTTTTGATTTTTTAGAATTACATCAAAATGGGATACAATCTGATATCATAAAACGTGTGTCCGAAAATATGGTTGAGGTAGATGCCGAGGGAAGGGTTGGTATGAATTTCTTTTCTCGATTTAAGATAGGACTCTCTGGTAATGCTTCATATCAACGAAGTGGTGTAGTAGAATCACAGATTACCTCTACATTGCTAAGTAACTTTAAAAAGTTTGTAACCAATAAAAAAGGTTCTTCAAAAGTAGAATGTTTAGATAACGTTAAGTTGTTTATTGAAAAAGATTCTCCTGCTTTTTACCGTAACATCACTCCTGTTCTCGATATGATTAGTGATATTACTAAAATGAATAGTATTACGGATGATGATAAAAATAATTTTCAAGGTATTGAAATAAAGAATATTGAACGAACTTTAGACCGACTTTCTGGATATTATGAAATTAGGGGTATTAGCTCTGAGAGTAAAGAAAGTGTTTTTAGATTCAATATATCGGGTCTACGTAATAATTATACGTTGAGTGACTTAACCAAGATGGATATCAAACTCTATGGAATTAAGGTTGGAGAAGTAGATTCGATTGATTTAAGTTTTAATACCATGATAGATAGATTATCAAGCAATAGGCGGTCGCAACTTGGAACTGACTTTGATGAAGAACAAGATAATGAGAAAATACCGATATATGATGTTCTAGTGGCAGGTGTGTAATGGTAAGATTTAATATTTTTTTTGAGCCGGTTCAAAAGTTTAATGAAAGAGTGGCTAAATTAGATAACTACGTTTCGTTTAATGAAGTACTTATAAACTGGACAAATGGAGCTAAAATTCAGGAAATAGCAGAACCACTAGTGGGAAAGGATTACTGTGTTTTTAGGATGGACTCATATTCGTTATCGACAAGTTTAGTTTTTGAAAATATCGATTTATTAGTAAAAATATTTGAATTTGCCGATATTCTAGAAGTGTACCTTCATAATCCGCCTAAAAAATTTTTCCACTTAATTAGGCAACAAATTCCTTCAGAGAGTGTACATATTGAACAAAGTACTTTTAAGAAAATTGAAAAGAAACAGTTTCAAGACGTTATACATGACTTAAATGAAAATATAATTGGCCAAGGAGAAGCTAAGAAAAGTTTATTAAGAAAACTAGTTGCTCAACTAATACGTCCAAGTTCAAAACCATTAGTTTTAATGTTCTATGGTGAACCAGGGATTGGAAAAACGGAGACAGCAAAACAACTATCAACGACACTATATGGGAATGACAATATTATTAGAGAACAAATGTCGATGGTTGGTGGTGAATCAAGCGTAAAATATTTTAAATCAACAAATCATAGCGAAGACTCATTTTCTAAAACATTATTAAACAGAGAATCTAATGTTATTTTGCTTGATGAGTTTGCTCTGGCACCTGCATTTTTTCATAGTACCTTCTTTCAAATGTTTGATGAAGGCATCTATGAGGACCAAAATTATAAGGTAGATCTCAGTAACTCAATCATTATTTGCACATCTAATTTTAAAAATCTTTCAGAAATGGAGAATAATATTGATGTAGCATTATTAAGTCGATTCGATGGTTTTGTTAAATTTTCTCCTTTATCTTTTGATGAGAAAAGGCAGATTTCAAAGATAGTCTATTCAAAAATTATTGACTCAGAATCCATGACTAAGGAGTATAAGGGATATTTAGATGAAGTTAAGATTTTAGAAATCTTGGAATCTAAATTAAATGCACTTCCTAACGTTCGAGCGATAAGAAAGTATGTTGAAGATATTGTTGCAGATAAGCTATTGGAAGTAATTATAAAGGATAAATCATGCTGACTATGTTAATTCTCTGAGAACATACGATAGAAACATGAGGTGGTGAACTTAATTTGAAAAAACAATATTTCTATAAAAATTTTTGGTTCTGGGTGGCGCTATCCTTATTGATTTATGTATTGAGGCAGTCTGAAGTATTAGGTGTTGAATTATTAGTTAATATAATTGTTTATGTTTATAAGCAGGTTATAAGTGAACCAATTGCATTTTTGGCATTTCTTATTAGTATAATTACTGTTTACATAGAAAGAATTAATGTTTTGAAAACTGATAGGAGAGCTAAGCTATCTATTTCTTATAAAATAGAAGGTAAGTCGAAAGTAAAAGCTTCATTCAATGATGCGGAGAAGGAAATCGAGGTGCCTGGTAGTAAGAATATATGAAAATTCAGGAACAATAAAGTCTACCTATATGCTTACACCGTATGTTAAAGAAAATAATTTAAGTATAGATACTATAGATGGTGGTTATTTTTCGTTTAATGCAGTACATATACATTTAAACGAAAATACTAACTTTTTTAAACCAGATGATTTACATCATGAGAATTACATATTTCCTAAATCATTTATTTCAAATAACCCAAATGAAAACCAATCTCATTTTATCTTTTGTCTATTCGAGGGAGTAGATGGTTCATATAAACTATTATTACTTGTCTATTTAAAAAATATAGTCGGGAATTATTATCTTGAAGTAATTGATAGAGTAGATGCTCTAAATAAAAATGCAAAAGATTTACAACAGTATTATGACCAGTTTAAAAAATGTGAACAATATCTTTCTGAAAATAAAATAATTATCTCTTAAGCTCAATGTAAATAGACTTCTTTAGTGAATATTATAAAAATGATACTCAGAGAAAGTAAACGAACATATGGCTGCATCACTAACGGAACTTATTAGTGATGTCTCCTAGAAATCCTAGAATTACTAGAATTACCTGAACTCTGATTTAGTTTGGCTGAGTCTAAGTAAAAATGACTGCAATCAATGTTGATAAATGATTGCAGTCAGAATACTATTAGTAATAAGAATACAGTAGAATACAGTAGAATACAGTAGAATACAGTAGAATACAGTAGAATATAGAAAAGTGGCTATCAACTTCGGTCGATAACCACTTTTCTATTTTTTGTACACTCGATTTTCTTCTTTTAAGAATTGGGTAATCCTATCTTTTAATTCCTCGAAGTCACCTTGAAAGGTAGCAATATCAATCGTTTTTTCCAGTCCATCGTTTAAGGAAAGATTGGATTGATATCCATTCATTGCTAGAAACATATGTAAAGCAAGCACTGCAGTTCGCTTGTTGGCGTTCTTAAATGGGTGTTTTTTGATCAGGTTTATCCAGATAATGGCAGCCTTACTATAAATGTCGGGATAGAGTGTTTTTCCAAAAATCTCTTGTTTTGGCTGCTCAATAATCATCTGTAGGCTGTTTGAATCAGCAATCCCAACGGGCTCTTTTGGGGAATATCTTCCAATAACCATGACATTGATTTTGATAATGTCTTCGGCGGTTAGGTATTTCATTTATCTACCAACTCTTTCAATAATTCATCGTATTGATTCATGGCTTTTTCAAGTTCTCTATCAAAATCAAATTTTGGCTCAGCTTTACGAATAATGACATTATTTCCTGAAGTGACGAATTCGATTTCTTCACCAATTTCTGCACCAAGTGCTTCTTTTATAGCGTTTGGGATAGTGATAACAGTGCTGTTACCTGTTTTGCGTAATAAAACATTCATCGGATATACCTCCTGTATTTGTAAATACATTATACATGATATATACAAAAATTAAAAGTGAATACTTCTGTTTGACACATTTTCTAGAATCAAGAATAAGGTAAACTTTTATATTTTCTGGTCCGATTTTGCATATTTTGATTGAAAATTTACCTTATTTTGATGAAATTAGTTGAAATTGGATGAAATTTTGAGTTTTGAAAACTCGTGTAAACGTTGATATTAAAAGGTTTTGAAATTGATTGAAATAAAAGATGCTCCAACCAGGTCTTAAGAAAGCTCGTAAAGCTTCACAATTCTCAAAACGTTAATATCCAGTTATATCAACGTTTCAGAGCACTCGCAGGGTTTCCCCTACGGGTGCTTTTTTCTTAGTGTTTTACGAAAGTTTGCCCTAAATTTGCCCTATTTATTTTGAATATGTTGATAGGTAAGAGTACCAGCAGATAGAGGAACAACGTTTGAGGTGTTTACATAGGTTTTTGTTGTGATAGTATCACTATGTGTCAGAGCCTCAGAAATTACTTCAATGAAAGTGCCTGCTTGTTTAGCGAGGGTTGTATCAGTATGGCGTAATTTGTGCGGTGTAGCGTTTGTCAAATGTGGGTGACGATTTTTAACGGCTCACATCTTATTGTTAAGATAATCTGTGTGCAGAGGCTTATTGATGTTACCTTTGGTATCTATATAAGTGAAGACGATCTGTTCAGGATTCGTAATAATTCCTAACTTTACAAGTTCTTGCCGTTGTTGTTTTTTCAAACTACGGAAAAGTTGAAGCAAATCAGTTGAAATAGCAAAGAAGGTCCTTTATTTTTGAATCAATTGCATTTAATGAATAATGAATTACAATAATGGAAGCATTTCTTATATTTTGGGTGCTGGTGCTGACGGAGATATTGCTACAGAGAATGATAACTCAATTGTGACATTTAAATTTGTAGACGAGCAGCTTATGAGCATCGAACTAGATTGTACAGATTCTTATCTTAATTTAGAGGTGGAGTAATCTCGGATTGAACAACTATTTGTAATATTTATTAGGATAGCAAATAGCTTGCTGTCCTATTTTTTTATTATAGCATTTAGTAACTAGCTATTTAATCTACTTAAATGTTAGTATGTGTAAGGAGAAAGATATTAGCATCGCTGAGGAGATGGGATTATTTAACTCTACACACTTTGGTTGACTTTTTTAGTTCTTCTTCTTGTTTTTGTCTCCTTGGTCTGTTATAATGAAGTTAAATAACAAACGAATTGAGGTGAATAAATGAAATACAGTTATGATATTGAAAGAGAAGTAATCATCAAGTGTTTGGAAGCGATGAGTTTTACAACTAGGCATCTGGAGCAGGATTATAAAGTTGCTATCTCAGAGACTAGTCAAAATGGAATTCATCAGGCTACTTGGGCACGAAGATCGGCTATGCTTAAAGACTTATTTGATAATAGTGTTTTTTGGAAAGTTTTGCATATTAAGAGGGGGATCTGGCAATTTGACCCTATACTGAATATTGAGACAGGTGAACTAATAGCCTTCTTCTCTAAAAATAATTTTAGGACAATTCGTAATCGATATTTTAAAAAAGGAACCTCTACTCATTATACCTTAAGTTTACTCTTGAAAAATGAGGGACTTTACCCTGACCAAGAAGTAGAACAGCTTTCTCTTTTTGATGCTGATAGCTCTGAAGTGAAAAGAAGAGAAGCTGATTTGGTTAGGATGCTTGGTGAGTATTGTGAACATGTGACTAAGATTAGATTTTTGATTGTTGATTACGTAGGTCAAGAAGCTGTGAGTGCTTCGTTAGAAGACTACACTCCGCAATTTTTATCAGTTAGTTCAGTGGATATTTCGCACTTACTTCCAAGTTCAGCTGGTATAATTAGAACTGAGGCCATACGTGATGAACAGGTGAATGATTTAGTAGATGAGCCTCAACTCGTTACATTAAAACCAATAGTAGAAGGAATATTATAATGGCTCAAGAATTTAATGGAGATAGACTTCGAGAATCGAGATATTTTAGACATTATTCCATTAGCCAATTGGCGGAGAAAGTTGGAGTTTCTAAACAGATGATTTCTAAATACGAAAAGAATTTATCAAAGCCGAGTTCTGAGGTATTGCAAAAAATAATTTTTGAACTGAAATTTCCGCTGTCTTTCTATCAAACAAAAGATAAATTTATAACTACTGATTTAGGTACTTTTTATAGAAGTAAGTTAACATCCTCACAAACTGAGAAGAAGTCTAGTGAGATGCTAAAAAAAGCACTGGCTCTCTTGGCGAATTTTTTTGAAGATTATGTTGATTTCCCGAAATTAGCAGAATTTGAAAGTCATGAAAATGCTTCACCAGAGGAAGTTGCAAATCAGATAAGAAAGAGTTGGGGATTAGGTGATAGCCCAATTTCCAGTGTTCTCAGGTTACTAGAAACAAATGGATTCCATATTGCTATAATTAATTCAAAGTCTGAGAAAGTGGATGCTTTTGGAAGTTTTGTTGAATTGAAAATGGAAACAGATTCTGAGAGATATTATTGTATTTTAATTGACCAAGATAATAATAATTTTTTCAGGCAACAATTTAGCTTGGCTCATGAGTTAGGGCATTGGGCTTTGCATGCAAGAACACTACATCCACAGGAGCTTTCAAATATTGAATATAGACAAATGGAGCAGGAAGCTAATAGATTTGCTTCGAGTTTTTTATTACCAGCCTCTGCTTTTTCTGAAGATTTAAAAGGACATGAAGAAGACCTAGCATATTATTTGAAATTGAAGTCTAAGTGGAATGTATCTATAGCCAGTATGATTTATCGTGCAAAGGATTTGGGTTTGTTAAACTCGGAACAATATACTCGTCTACAAAAAAGGATGAGTGCCAGAGGATGGCGAAGAGAGGAACCAGAGGATGCAAGTATTCCAGTATCACGACCAATCCTTGCTAAACAGGCATATAAATTACTGACGGATGCGGGGCTATTTGAAAAACAATCCATAGTCCAGCGATTTAATCTCAAGTACGGCTATCCTCTGCCAGTAGAGATACTTTCAGAGCTTATGGACATTCCAAAGGAGACGTTGTTACAAGAGAGAAATAATATTGTACATTTAAAATCTAGGGCTTTGTAAATTATGAATTTTTAAGTATTTTTTATATGTTTAAGGAGAACTATATGAATCAAAACTTATCTCACTATCAATTTTCTCCAGAAAGCCAATACCTAGATCGAAAATCAGCCAGAAAGAAACCGTCTGAACTTCTCAAACACCTGATTGCTTTTGCCAACGCGGATGGCGGTCAACTGGTTATTGGTATTGAGGATGAGAAACAGGAAAATATTATCACTGGTTTCAAGGACGGCAGGGCTTATCCCATAGACGATTTCAAAAAGATTGACCGTGAGATGCGTGAGACTCCTTTGGATTTATCTTTTGAGGAAATCCCTGTAATCAATCATAAGGGTGAAGAAGATTTCATTTTAGTTATCTCAGTTGAATTGTCGTCAAACCGAGTGATTGCCACGCCAAATGATGAGGTTTATCTTCGTCAGGGTGATGAAACAGTCAAGTTGAGCTACGAGCAACGCACTCAGCTCAGCTATGACAAGGGACAACGTTTCTTTGAAGATGAAGTGGTGCCAGACGCTAGTCTGGAAGATATTGATGAAACTATCGTACAGGATTTCAAAAGTCACTTTGATCTATCAGAGCGATCCACAGAGGAAATTCTTAGAGCTAGACGTTTTTTGGTTAATGGAAAATTGACTAAAGCCGCCATTTTACTTTTTGGAAAGTATCCGTCAGCTTTCTTTCCTCAAGCTCGTGTTCGTTTTCAGCGATTTGATGGTACGGATATGGGAACAGGTAGTAGTTTTAATGTTATTAAGGAAGTAACTTTTGATGATGCTCTCCCAACTTTGATTATCAAGGTTCGAGATTTTATTCGTACTCAGCTTCGTGAATTTCAGTATTTGGATGACAATGGGCAATTCCAAATTTTGCCTGAGTATCCTGAATTTGCCTGGTTTGAAGGTGTTGTCAATGCTGTAACTCACCGTGATTATTCTGTCTATGGTGATCACATTCGTGTGCTTATGTTTGATGATCGACTAGAGATTCATAGCCCAGGGAAATTACCCAATATCGTCACCGTTGACAATATCAAGCATGAACGATTTTCACGAAACCCTCGCATTGCCAGAACCTTGACAGAGTTCGGTTGGGTACGTGAGATGAATGAAGGAGTAAAGCGTATCTATTCTGAGATGGAATCTGCTTTTCTCCATGAACCTAAATTCTCAGAACCTGGGAATAAGGTTGTCCTGACGCTTGAGAACAACATTGTCAGCCGACACCTACGGACCCAAGATAGTTTAGAGAAACAGTTTACTGATTTTGGCGACCTTAATGCGGATGAGCAACTGATTGTCCACTATATGTATAATTCAGGCGAGAGAATGACAACGGCAAAAGCCATTGAGCTTACAGGTAGGAGTCGATCATTTGTTGTTAAATTACTTCATAATCTTCGTGACCTAGAAATCATTACTTGGTTTGGTTCAAGTAAGAATGACCGCAATCAATATTATCTTTTAGTTGATAAGTGATTGCAGTCAGGGTACCATTGGTAATAAGAATACAGTAGAATACAGTAGAATACAGTAGAATACAGTAGAATACAGTAGAATACAGTAGAATACAGTAGAATACAGTAGAATAC
>NZ_JBIMJQ010000012.1:0-58026 GCF_043674215.1 Streptococcus sp. A22 | reverse complement strand
ATTTTAAGATAAGCAGCAATTTCACCACGTTCTGTGGCTGAGAGATGAGAATAGGATGAGTTTCTGGTAGAATGAGTATTGGACATGTTCATTTGCTTTCTATACTGAGTTGGGGAATTCTAGTATATCAGACGAACATGTCTTTTTTGTTGCATTTCATTTTACAACGCGGGAAAAAATAAATATTGATTAAATCGCTAAAATAGTAGAAATATTGATTATTTGGCCGCATTTTTGCATAAAAATCTACCATGTCTCCTGAAAATGAGAAATTCCTCTCATATTGATTGCTAAAAACTTCATGATTGTATCCGCTTTCTTTGATAAAGTATAGGTGAACAGGCGAGGAAATACTTACTCAACCTTGCCACAAAGAAAAAAATATACAATAGGAGGTACTGAGATGTCTACACATCCAATTCACGTTTTTTCAGAGATTGGTAAACTGAAAAAAGTTATGTTGCACCGGCCAGGTAAGGAACTTGAAAACTTGATGCCGGACTATTTGGAGCGCTTCCTCTTCGATGATATTCCATTCTTAGAGGAAGCTCAGAAGGAGCACGATGCTTTTGCTCAAGCCCTGCGCGATGAAGGAGTAGAGGTTCTCTATCTGGAGCAATTGGCAGCGGAATCCTTGATTAGCCAAGAAGTTAAGGAACAATTCATTGATGAATACCTGAATGAAGCAAATATCCGCGGACGTGCAACCAAAAAAGCCATTCGCAAGATGCTCTTGGCGATTGAGGACAATCGTGAGTTGATTGAAAAGACCATGGCAGGTGTGCAGAAGTGTGAAGTGCCAGCGATGCCTGAGGAAGAAACTGGTTTGACAGACTTGGTAGAATCCAGCTATCCATTTGCCATTGACCCAATGCCAAACCTTTATTTCACTCGTGACCCATTTGCGACTATTGGTAATGCAGTGTCTCTTAATCACATGTATGCGGAGACTCGTAACCGTGAAACGCTTTATGGAAAATATATTTTCACCTACCATCCTGACTATGCAGGTAAGGTGCCATTGGTTTACAATCGTGATGAAACCACTCGTATCGAGGGTGGTGACGAGCTTGTCTTGTCTAAAGACTTGTTGGCGGTTGGTATTTCTCAGCGGACAGATGCGGCTTCGATTGAAAAACTGCTCATCAATATCTTTGAACGTGGCGTTGGCTTCAAGAAAGTGATTGCCTTTGAATTTGCCAATAGCCGTAAGTTCATGCACCTGGATACGGTCTTCACCATGGTGGACTATGATAAATTTACCATTCACCCTGAGATTGAAGGAACCCTGCGTGTCTTTTCTGTGACTTATGAAAATGAAACCCTGCACATCGAAGAAGAGCATGGTGATTTAGCGGAAGTATTGGCAAGCAATCTGGGTCTTGAGAAGGTTGATTTGATTCGTTGCGGTGGCGGTGACCTGGTTGCTGCTGGTCGTGAGCAATGGAATGATGGTTCCAATACCTTGACTGTGGCACCTGGTGTGGTTGTTGTTTACAAGCGTAATACCATCACCAATGCGATTTTGGAATCCAAGGGACTTCGCTTGATTAAGGTCAGCGGTAGTGAATTGGTTCGTGGTCGTGGTGGTCCACGTTGTATGTCAATGCCGTTTGAGCGGGAAGATATTTAAGATGAAGAATGAAAAACTTGTGGTCGGCTCGCAGGCCTGGGAACGGGCATGTTCCATCTATGTACGATTCCAAGTTTTTGTCCTGGAGCGCTCGATTCATCTCGAAGATGAATTTGATGGCCATGATCAAGAAGGACGTGTCTATGCGAATCTCTTGATTGGTGAAGAACCTGTCTCAACTGGTCGCTTTCTTCCAATAGGTTCAGGGAGAGCACGGTTGACACGGATTGCTACCTTGGCCAGTCATTGGGGTAAGGGCTATGCTAGAAGTATCATCATGGCCCTGGAAGACTATGCCAGAGAGGCAGGTATTCACCACTTGGATATCCATTCGGAGCTGATGGCTAAGACCTTTTATGAGTCTTTGGGATATGTGGCCAGTTCAGAGCTTTACCAGGAAGATGGGGAATGGTGCCAGACCCTGTCAAAACGATTAGACAATGATTAGAATCTATATTCACAGCTCGGCACCTGAGCTAAGGCTAGTTTTTTACGAAATACAGCCAGTATTCCAGCAAAAAACTATCTCTTATCTACATTTACCTCACTTGTGAATACAGCTTTTTAGAAGAGGAAAGATAAATGACAAATATTTTCAAAGGAAGACATTTCCTAGCAGAAAAAGATTTTACACGTGCAGAATTGGAATGGTTGATTGATTTTGCGGCACACTTGAAGGATTTGAAACAGCGCAATATTCCGCATCGTTATTTGGAAGGGAAAAATATTGCTCTCTTGTTTGAAAAAACGTCCACTCGTACCCGTGCGGCCTTTACAGTAGCTTCCATTGACCTGGGTGCTCATCCAGAATATCTGGGTGCCAACGACATTCAATTGGGCAAGAAAGAGTCAACTGAGGACACCGCAAAAGTTTTGGGCCGGATGTTTGACGGGATTGAATTCCGTGGCTTTAGCCAAAAAATGGTCGAAGAATTGGCAGAATTCTCTGGCGTACCTGTCTGGAATGGCTTGACCGATGCTTGGCATCCAACACAGATGTTGGCCGATTATTTGACCGTCAAGGAAAACTTCGGTAAGTTGGAAGGCGTGACTTTGGTTTACTGTGGCGATGGCCGCAATAACGTTGCTAATTCTCTCTTGGTGACTGGTGCTATTCTGGGTGTTAATGTGCATATTTTCTCACCAAAAGAACTTTTCCCAGATGAAACAGTCGTGGAATTGGCGCAAGGATTTGCCAAGGAAAGTGGCGCGCGTATCCTGATTACGGATGATGCGGACGAAGCAGTTAAGGGCGCAGATGTCCTTTATACGGACGTTTGGGTGTCTATGGGTGAAGAAGCTAAGTTTGAAGAACGGGTGAAAATGCTCAAACCTTACCAAGTTAATATGGATTTGGTGAAAAGAGCTGGCAACGAAAATCTCATCTTCTTGCATTGCTTGCCTGCCTTCCACGATACCAATACCGTTTATGGCAAGGATGTGGCTGAGAAATTTGGCGTAGAAGAAATGGAAGTGACAGACGAAGTTTTCCGCAGCAAATACGCTCGTCATTTTGACCAGGCTGAAAACCGCATGCACACAATCAAAGCAGTCATGGCTGCGACCTTGGGTGATCCATTTGTGCCAAGAGTGTAATATAGAAGTATAAAATTGCTTGCTTGCCAATCTCCGAGATATTGGAGGTTGAGAAGTAGGTTGATGAAATGACAGCAGCAGTGGGTGGGCTGGCTTTTGACGAGTCAGTCCTCCCTTTAAGAGAATCGTGGAAACGGTTTCCTGAATAAAAGAGAGGAGTGATCTTGCTCTATGGCAAATCGTAAAATTGTCGTGGCTTTGGGTGGAAATGCCATTCTATCATCCGATCCATCAGCCCAAGCACAGAAGCAGGCCTTGGTTGACACAGCCAAGCACCTGGTTAAGTTGATAAAAAATGGTGATGACTTAATCATCACACACGGAAATGGTCCGCAGGTAGGCAATCTGCTGTTGCAAAATTTGGCGGCTGATTCTGAGAAAAACCCTGCCTTTCCACTGGATAGCCTGGTGGCCATGACCGAAGGCTCTATCGGCTTTTGGTTGCAAAATGCCCTGGAAAATGAGTTGGTCAAGGAAGGCATTAAGAAGGATGTCGCTTCAGTAGTGACCCAGGTCATTGTTGACAAGGCAGACCCTGCTTTTGAGAATCTGACCAAGCCAATCGGTCCCTTCTATACAGAAGAGGAAGCCAAGGCTGAAGCGGAAAAAACAGGAGCAACCTTTAAGGAAGATGCTGGTCGTGGTTGGCGCAAGGTCGTTGCCTCACCAAAACCAATTGGTATCAAGGAAATCGGCACCATCCGTACCCTCTTGGATGCAGGGGAAGTGATTATTGCTGCAGGTGGCGGTGGTATTCCGGTCATTGAGGAGGCTGATGGCACCTTGACAGGGGTAGAGGCTGTTATTGATAAGGATTTTGCCTCTCAATGTCTGGCTGAACTGGTCGATGCAGATCTCTTTATCGTCCTGACAGGTGTGGACTATGTCTATGTCAACTTTAACAAACCAAATCAAGAGAAGTTGGAGCGCGTGACGGTGGCAGAATTGGAAGAATACATCAAACAAGGCCAATTTGCACCAGGTTCTATGCTGCCTAAGGTAGAGGCGACGATTGCCTTTGTCAATCATAAGCCAAGCTCCCAAGCAGTTATCACCTCTCTTGAAAATCTCGGTGCCTTGATTGAATCAGAAAGTGGCACCATCATTGTCAAAAGTTAAGCAGTAAATGAAAAGGAAGAGAGCCTAGCCAAGGGTAATTGTGAGGACTTGATTTCGGACTATGTTATAATAACAAGGATTGATTCTGGAAATCGGACCTGCTTGTCCGAGCTTCTGGATAGAGAAAAGGGGAAGAAAGATGGACATTCAAGCCTTTGGTGTAGAAGAATGGCTCAATGAGTGGGAAACTCAAGCCAAATATGATATTGCAGGTAGTTCGATTGCTTCAATGACCTTGGAAGAGGTCTTGGCTTTGGGAGATGGCCAGGCGGTAATGGGGGATTTATTGCAAGCCAAGATGAACTACGGCTGGATAGAAGGTTCACCTGCCTTTAAGGAAGAAGTTGCCAAGTTATACGAGACAGTCAGTGTCGACTCGATTCTTCAAACCAATGGTGCGACAGGGGCCAACCACTTGGCCATCTACGCCTTGATCCAGCCAGGAGATCATGTGATTTCTCTCTATCCGTCCTACCAACAGTTGTATGATATTCCTCGTTCTTTTGGGGCGGAGGTAGACTTGTGGCGGATTGATGAGAAGCGTGATTGGTTGCCTGACTTGGAGGACTTGAAGTCCCTCCTTCGGCCAAATACCAAGATGATTTGTATCAATAATGCCAACAATCCGACGGGATCTGTTATGACTAGGGAATTTTTGGAGAAAGTGGTTGAACTGGCTCGGAGTGTGGGTGCCTATATCTTGTCAGATGAGGTCTATCAACCCTTGGAAGAAGGGATGGATGTGCCTGCCATCGTTGATTTGTACGAAAAGGGCATTTCGACCAATAGCCTGTCTAAGACCTATTCCATTCCTGGGATTCGGGTCGGTTGGGTGGCAGCCAACAAGGAATTGTCGGATTTGTTTCGCAAATATCGAGATTACACCATGATTTGTGCTGGTGTGATTGATGATGCCTTGGCGACTCATGTATTGAAAAATAAGGCAGCCATCCTGGAGCGCAATCGCCGTCTGGTAGAAGGCAATCTGCGGATTCTCCAGGATTGGGTAGAACATGAGCCCCATGTGCAACTGGTCTTTCCAAAACAGGTATCAACTTCCTTTATTCGATTGGATATTCCAGAAGATACGGAGAGTTTCTGCCTCCGTATCTTGCAGGAGGAGGGGGTCTTGCTGGTACCGGGCAATCGCTTTGATATGCCGGGCTATGCGCGACTGGGCTATTGTACCCATCGGTCGATTCTCCAAGAAGGCTTAAAGCGCCTGTCTGCCTTCCTGCGTCAGTTTGACGACCTGGATTAACTTTATTCATTTACTTGCTCAAACCTCTTTTGATAAAAGGCTTGGCGATTAGCTTAGAAATCTATTTTCTAAGTCTAAGATTGTTCCAGCCTGTGTATTTGTATGTAGGAATCTGTATTCACAGAGCAGTGCATTTGGCTATGACTGGTTTTCTGTCAATCATCCTAGTTTTTTCAGAATATCTTGTATTCTTGAAGAAATTATCTTGATAAGAAAAACTTTCTGGTCTAAATGTTCCTTGCTTGTGAATAGAGCTTCTAAGTGTTTTTCCTGTGAAAAACAATCATGTAAAAATATATTAGGAGGTTTTTTGCCATGAGCGAAAAAGTAAAAAAAGGCTTTAAAATGCCTTCATCTTACACTATACTCATGCTCATTATTGCCGCGATGGCAGTGATGACCTGGATTATTCCTGCGGGTCAATATCAGGTTGATGATGCGGGAAACTTTATCACAGGCACCTATGAAGCTGTGGACTCAAATCCGCAGGGTATTTGGGATGTCTTTATGGCTCCGGTTCGGGCTATGCTGGGCCACGGAGCAACATCAGCTGCCATTAATGTCTCCTTCTTCATCTTGATGGTGGGGGCTTTCCTGGGAGTTGTGAATGAAACTGGAGCGCTGGACGTAGGGATTGCCTCTATCGTGAAGCACTTCAAGGGCCGTGAAAAATGGTTGATTTACATCCTTATGTTCCTCTTTGCCCTGGGTGGTTCGACCTATGGTATGGGTGAGGAAACCATGGCCTTCTTCCCTCTGTTAATTCCGGTTATGATGGCGGTTGGCTATGATAGTCTGACTGGTGTTGCCATTATCCTCTTGGGTTCACAGATTGGCTGTTTGGCTTCAACGGTCAACCCATTTGCGACTGGTGTGGCATCAGCGGCAGCAGGGGTTTCCATCGCAGATGGTATGATCTGGCGGATTGTATTTTTCATCGTTATCCTCGGTTTAGGCATGTTCTTTGTGGCATCTTATGCGGAAAAAGTGAAAAAGGATCCTACCAAATCACTGGTCTACAACCAGCGTGAAGCAGACATGGAGCATTTCAATGTTAATGCCGACCGTGAGGTCAATAATACCTTGACACCTGCCCAAAAACGCGTGCTGATCCTCTTCTTCCTAACCTTTGTCTTCATGATTTTGAGTTTCATTCCTTGGGAAGACTTGGGCGTGAATTTCTTTACAGATATCAAAGAATGGCTGATTTCCATTCCAGTTCTTGGTCAAATTGTGGGGATTACGACCTATCCATTTGGATGGTGGTACTTCCCAGAAGGTGCTATGCTCTTTGGTGTAGCCGGTGTTATGATTGGTGTTGTCTACGGAATGGAAGAAGAACGCCTGGTCAAATCCTTCTTGAATGGTGCAGCCGACCTGCTCAGCGTTGCCTTGATTTGTGCGGTGGCGCGTGGTATCCAGGTCATTATGAACGATGGTATGATTACAGCTACCATCCTCAACTGGGGTGAAGTTGGTCTGCAAGGCCTATCTCCTCAAGTCTTTATCATCCTGACCTATCTCTTCTATCTGCCAATGTCCTTCTTGATTCCATCAACTTCAGGTTTGGCAGGAGCTTCTATGGGTATCATGGCTCCTTTGGGCGAATTTGTCAATGTGCCTGCTAGCTTGATTATCACAGCCTTCCAGGCAGCGTCTGGTGTCCTTAACCTGGTAGCACCGACATCTGGTATTGTAATGGGTGCCCTGGCTCTAGGACGTATCGAAATTGGTATCTGGTACAAATACGTTGGTAAATTGATTGCCGCTATCATTGTGGCTTCCATCCTCATTCTGGCAGTAGCAACCTTCTTTTAGACTAGGCAATATAGCCAACTACCCATGAATGTTTTCCGACTATCGGATAGAATGGAGGTATTGAGGTGACAAGGAATTTTATCAGAGAGGAAGACAAGCAGGCTTGTCTAGCGGCCATTCAAGATTTGGTCGCCTTCCCCTCTATTTTACAAGAACATCAAACCAAGACACCATTTGGTCAACCGATTCAGGATGCCTTAGAATTTACCCTGGACTTCTGTCGTCAGCTAGGCTTTTCAACCTATCTGGACCCGGCAGGTTATTACGGCTATGCTGAGGTGGGGCAGGGTCAGGAACTTTTAGCCATTCTCTGTCATTTGGATGTGGTGCCGGCTGGTGACCTGACCAAGTGGAAGACGCCCCCTTTTGAGGCTGTGATAAAGGACGGTCTCATGATTGGGCGGGGGGTGCAGGATGACAAGGGACCATCCATGGCTGCGCTCTTTGCGGTCAAGGCCCTGATGGATGCTGGTGTGACCTTTACCAAACGTGTGCGTTTTATCTTCGGAACGGATGAGGAAACGCTCTGGCGTTGTCTCCATCGCTACAATCAGCTGGAAGAAGAGGCCACAATGGGCTTTGCACCGGATTCATCCTTCCCGCTAACCTATGCTGAAAAGGGGCTCTTGCAGGCCAAACTCCATGGTCCAGGTCAGGGAGATTTGCACCTGGAGGCTGGGACGGCCTACAATGTCGTACCGGCTAAGGCTTGCTATTCTGGCCATCTCCTGGACAGCGTTATTGCTGAGTTGAAGCAATTGGGCTTTGATTATGAAATGGATGACGACAGGGTTGTCGTACTCGGTCTGTCCAAACACGCCAAGGATGCGGCCCAGGGTGTCAATGCCATTGTGCGCTTGGCCAAGGCTCTGGATAAGTTTGAGCAGCACCCAGCTTTGGACTTCATTGCCAATACGATTGGAGAGGACGCGACGGCTCAGGGCTTATTTGGAGATGTAAGTGATGAGCCGTCTGGTGCTCTGAGTTTCAATATTGCGGGTCTGACCATCGATTCCCACCGGTCTGAAATTCGTCTGGATATTCGCATTCCAGTCCTGGCAGATAAGGACCAGCTGGTGGAGACTCTGTCTGTTAAGGCAGCAGCTTTGGGTTTGACCTATGAGGAATTTGACTATCTCCCATCCCTTTATGTCCCTCTGGACAGCCAGCTAGTGACTACGCTGATGGCTGTTTATCAGGAAAAAACAGGTGATTTAGACAGTCAGCCCATCTCATCTGGAGGAGCAACCTTCGCTCGGACCATGCCAAATTGTGTGGCCTTTGGGGCTTGCTTCCCATCAACGCCACAAACTGAGCATCAAGAAAATGAACGAATGCCCCTGGGAGACTTGTATAAGACCATGGACATCTATGCTGAGGCGGTCTATCGCCTAGCAGGTTCTGATCAATAGAAGTTGGAAAGGTATCAGCTTCTAGTAGCTGATTGGAATTCCACTTCCAAATTGTGTTCTTATCAAAACCTGTGTCTGCTGGCTCTATGTGGATACAGGTTATTTTTTGCACTGATTTCAGAATGGAGGAAATCATGAAGAAAAAGTTATCGGCTATACTGTTGCTTTTGTGCAGTAGTCTATGGATTGGTCAGCCAATCGTGTCAGCCTGCACGGGTTTTGTCATCGGTAAGGACCTGACCACAGATGGTTCCTGGCTTTATGGACGGACAGAAGACCTGGAACCAAATCACAATAAGACCTTCCGCGTTTATCCACGGACGGAAAATGAGCAAGGGGCCAAGTGGGAAGACCAGTCTAATGGTTTTACCTATCCTTTGCCAGCAGTATCTCACAAATACACAGCGGTACCCGATGTTACTCCGGAGTACGGTGTCTACGACGAGGCTGGTTTTAATGAACATGGCCTGTCCATTTCAGCGACCGTTTCTGCAACGGCAAATGATGATATTCTAAAATTGGATCCCTATGTAGAAGATGGATTGGCAGAATCTTCCATGACCAGTATTGTTCTCCAATATGCTAAAACGGCCCGTGAAGCTGTAGACCTGGTCGCAAAAATTGTGACTGAAAAGGGCTCAGCAGAAGGGAATATTGTCCTCTTTGCGGACAAGGAAGGCATCTGGTATATGGAAATCTTGTCTGGTCACCAGTATGTAGCAATCAAATTCCCAGCAGATAAGTTTGCTGTCTTTCCAAATACCTTCTATCTAGGTCATATTGATTTTTCGGATAAGGAGGGCGTGATTACTTCTGACAATGTCAAAGGTTTGGCGGAAGAAGCAGGTACCTACAAGGAAGTGGACGGTCAGTTTCATATTGCCCAATCCTACAATCCACCGCTATCAGATGCCAACCGTTCGCGGTCATTTTCAGGCATCAAGTCATTGGACCCGGATTCCAAGGTGACCTACGAAGATGATTACTATGAATTATTGCACACGACGGATAAAAAATTGGGCTTGGAAGATGCTATGGCCTTGCAGCGAAACCGTTTTGAAGGCTTGGATTTGAAACCTCTGGACCAAATGGAATTGGACGGTAAGGGCAAGCCTGAGAATAAGAATGCTATCGATGGCTATGCCTATCCGATTTCTAATGAAAATGTCATGGAGGCCCATATCTTCCAGCTCAAGGATGAATTGCCTGTAGAAGTCGGTGGTGGAGTGATGTGGTTAGCCATGGGAAGTCCGCGCAATGCACCTTATCTACCGTATTTTGGTAATATCACAGACACCTATAAGGCCTATCAGGACACCAGCACAGAATACAGTGCGGATTCTTGGTACTGGGTAATTTCTCATATCAACGATATGGTGGCTCAATATCCAGATGAATTTGGTACGGAAGTCATTGACCAAGTCAAGAGTCTGGAAGCGGACTGGATCAAGGAACAGGATGTATTGAACCAGGAAATCATTTCCCTAGTAGCTGAAAATCCTGAAGAGGCAAGCAAGCACGCCACTGAAACCAGTATCAAGCGGGCGGAAACAACCTTTGCCCGTCTGAAAGAGATTGAGAAGGACTTGGAGGCGCGTGTCGCTACTCTAGAAGCAGAAGCAGCGCCTGAGAAAAAAGAAGAGACCAGTGAGGAAAAATCATCTTCTATGAATGTCCTTCCTTACGCCCTACTGGGCCTTGCTGCAGTTGCCAGCGCAGTTTATTTGTTCAAAAAGAAAAATACAAAATAATCTATTTTGAACTAGTCTGAAATAGGTATCTTATAAAAGAAACTCCTAGCTCACTTGGAACTAGGAGTTTTTGTCACTTACTTGGAAAAGAAGAAGGGTGGCGTGTAGTGCTTGAGCTCTTCAAAGCAGGCCAGCGCTGCTTCCTCGTCCTGACAGATAATCAGGCAAACATCGTCTCCGCAGACGGTTGCAATGATTTCAGGAATTTCCATGGCATCTAGGATAGAGCCAAAGGTTCCGGCCAGACCAGGTAGGGTCTTCAGAACCACCTGGTGTTGCACGGGTTTCAAAACGACCAGAGCGTCCTCCATATAGAGGCGGAGCCGCTTTTCCCACCGAGATGGCGCTATCGGATTGATGATATAGTGGGCGGAGTTTGCTTCATTGACCTTAACAAGATTGAGCTGTTTGATATCGCGCGACAGGGTGGACTGGGTGACCGTCACACCGTTGGTCTCTAGCAAATCTTGTAACTCCTGTTGGGTGTGGATTTTCTTTTCCAGGACCAGGGAGAGGATGAGTTGGTGCCGACTTTCAATCTTATTCATTGCAAACTCCTTTATACAGTGCAATCCTTATTGGATAAACATGGCATCGCCAAAACTGAAGAAGCGGTATTGGTGGTCTACGGCGTGTTTATAAGCTTCCAAGACAAATTCCCGGCCGGCAAAGGCAGATACCAGCATGACCAGGGTTGATTTGGGTAGGTGGAAGTTGGTAGAAAAGGCATCGACAATGCGGAACTGGTAGCCGGGCTTGATGAAAATATTGGTCCAGCCAGAGTCAGCTTCCAGTCGGCCGTCAAATTTATTGCCGATGGTTTCAAGGGTGCGAATCGAGGTGGTGCCGACAGCGACAATGCGTCCGCCAGCAGCCTTGACCTGGTTGAGTATCGTTGCAGCCTCGGCCGTCAAGGTATAGAATTCTGAGTGCATCTCATGCTCATCCAGATTATCAGCTGATACTGGTCTAAAGGTTCCCAATCCCACATGGAGGGTCAGATAGACTAGCTTGACACCCTTGGCCTCGATTTTTTGGAGCAATTCTTCTGTGAAATGGAGACCAGCTGTCGGTGCCGCCGCGGAGCCATTTTCCTTGGCATAGACGGTCTGGTAGCGGTCGCGGTCTTCTAGGGTCTCATGGATATAGGGCGGAAGTGGCATTTCTCCCAGGCTTTCTAAGACTTCTAGGAAAATGCCCTCGTAGGCAAATTCGACGATGCGACCACCGTGTTCCAATTCCTGGGTCACTGTTGCGGTCAATCTGCCGTCTCCAAAGGCGACAGTAGCACCGACCTTGAGCCGCTTAGCTGGCTTAGCAAGAACTTCCCACTGGTCACCCTGGGTATTTTTCAGGAGCAAAAATTCCACATGACCACCAGTCTCAGGCTTAAAGCCGTGGAGACGGGCCGGTAGGACACGGGTATTGTTCATAACCAGGGCATCGCCGGGATTGAGCTGGTCGATGATGTGGTCAAAATGGCTGTCCACCATGGTCTGTTTTTCCCTATCCAGGATGAGCAGGCGGGAGCTGTCCCGTTTTTCAAGAGGGACTTGAGCAATTAGCTCTTCGGGTAATTCAAAATCAAAATCTGTTGTTTTCATATCAACTCCTTACAAAAAAATAGCGTATAAAAAGTAGGCTAGAACTAAAAATGGTGATGCAATCAATAGTCCACCAATCCCATAGAGAATACGCTTGAGCAGGACTTGATTTTTCACAAAATACCCAATCAGACAGAGGATATTTCCCAGAAAAAATAGAATGAGTAAATCTTTTAACATACCTTCATTATAGCATTTTTAGGGGGAATAGGCTAGCAGGATGGGAATTGTAAGCAAGATGACTTGACAAAAATTGGTATATACCATATAATAAAATTAGGAAAACGGTCTATACCAAAAAGGAGGTTACCATGAAAGTTCATGTAGTCCAAAATCAAGCAGAAGGCGCAGCTTTGGCCTTCAATTTATTAAAAGAAAAATTAGCCGGCGGTGCCAAGGTCCTCGGTTTGGCAACAGGTTCCAGTCCTCTGGAATTTTACAAACTCATCCGCGAGAGCGACCTGGACTTTTCTGACCTGATCTCGGTCAATCTGGACGAATATGTCGGGCTAGGCGAGGAAAGTAATCAGTCCTATATCTATTTTATGAAGGAACAACTCTTCAATAGCAAACCCTTCAAGCAGTCCTACCTGCCAAATGGATTGGCTGAGGATGCGGCAGCTGAAACAGCCCGCTACAATCAAATTTTGGCAGACAAACCCATCGATTTTCAAATCCTGGGTATCGGTCGCAACGGCCACATCGGCTTCAATGAACCAGGGGCGCCCTTTGACGGTCAGACTCACTTGGTTGATTTGGCTCCTTCGACCATCGAGGCCAACAGTCGCTTCTTTGAGACCATTGAGGAAGTGCCAAAACAGGCTATTTCCATGGGGATTGCTAACATCATGGCGGCAAAAACCATTGTCCTCATGGCCTATGGACCTGAAAAAGCCGACGCCATCAAGGCAACAGTGGAAGGGCCAGTGACCACAGATGTCCCTGCCAGCGTCCTTCAGAACCACGAGGATGTAGTCCTCATCGTGGACCAGGCAGCAGCCAGTAAATTAGCATAACAGACAAAACCGACTACCATTTTTGGCAGTCGGTTTTTTAGGATTCAAGGTCAGCTTCTACACGATTGCGGTGGCGGAAAGAGATGACGAGCATCATAAATGAACTAGCAACCAGTATAGCGGCAATCAAGGTTAGATAGTGGTGGAAGGCTATCAGAAGAATGATGGTGCTGAATACCAGAATGGCATATTGAAGCCAAACCATTTTATTCAGTCGATAAAGGTCTTGGTTGTAGCGACTGGTCATTAGGATTCCTAGATAGTAGAGGAAGTAACCAATGAGTAGGAAAGGCAAACCCAAACTAGCGTGCTCACCCGGTAAAACCTCCACAGCAACTGTAAAAAAGTTGAGGCCTAAAACCAGTACCATATGGGCATAGAGTAAGGTGGCTACATTTGTCTTTTGATGGTGATTGATATTGAGATAGGTTTGCGAAATGTAAAACATAAAGGAGAACGCCATTGCCAAGAAGAAGAGAACACTAGTGAGCAGATGCGTCTGAATCGGATAATTCTTCAAAATCGCAATGACCGTTTCACCAAAGGTAATAATGGTAATCAACTGACACCGTTCAACGATGTGAGGAAAGTTCATAGCATCGTGACTGAGTTTGTCCTTGAAGAAATAGGAAATAATATACGGGAGATATAAAAGCAAGAGGCTCTTTTCATCATAGGTCCAGAAATTAAAGTAAATAGCTACCGAAGTCAAGAAAAATACCAGCACATAAATCCCAAATATATAGAGACTATTTTTTATATCTGCCGTAAAACCGATTTTCCGACCACGAAGGTAGTACTGCAAGCAAAGTATCGAATATGACAGGGTCAAAAAGATGGTAAATGGTAGGGCGGTCGCTTCAAAATCATGGCTAAAGGTTAGAGACAGTTGTCCCACCACAAACATGGACGCAATAATCGTGTTAATATCCAACAAATCCCGTTCACCATATTTGTTGAGGTAAATCGTCTCATTAATCCACAAGGTCATAATAATCAGGTTGGCAGTGATAAAAGTAGAATTTCCCTGAGACCGATATGGTCACCGTGCAAGAGTCCAGTCAGTGAAGAAGTGGCCAGGACAAAGACCAAATCATAAAATAATTCATAGTTGGATACGCGTTTTGCGATAATTTCAGACATGTCAATCTCCTTTTAAAAGAATCTGAACTATTATACCATACGAAAAGGGAGGATATCATCTCCCTTTATATCTTATAGTGTCCAGTCCAAATCAGGTCCGACAGGGACAATGCCTGTTGGATTGATGGTCTTGTGGCTACCGTAATAGTGCTGTTTGATATGGTTAAAGTCAACCGTTTCTGCGATACCAGCATGGTTGTAAATCCGCTTGGTATAATCCCACAAGTTTGGATAGTCCACCAAGGCCTTGATATTGCATTTGAAATGTCCAAAGTATACAGGGTCAAATCGCACCAAGGTGGTAAAGAGACGCAGGTCAGCCTCGGTTAATTGATTGCCAACTAGATAGTCCTTATCTACTAAATGTTCTTCCAATTTCTCCAAGGCAGCAAAGAGATTTTTGACTTCTTTTTCATAGACTGCTTGATTGGTTGAAAAGCCTGCCTTGTAAACGCCGTTGTTGATGTTTGGATAGACAAAGTCATTCATGGCATCAATCTCAGCCTGCAAGTCTGCTGGATAATAATCATCATGATTGCCCGTAATGTCATTGAAGGCAGTATTGAACATCCGCATAATCTCAGCAGACTCATTGCTGACGATGGTGTTGGATATTTTATCCCAAAGAACAGGCACTGTCACACGGCCAGTGTAATGCAGATCAGCCTTCAAATAGACCTGATAGAGATAGTCGCTGTTAAAGAGGGGATCCTTGATAACGCCAGGTCCATCTTCAAAGGTCCAGCCATTTTCTAACATGAGTGGATGAACGACAGACAGGGAAATATGGTCTTCCAAGCCCTTCAATTTACGCATAATCAAGGTCCGACTAGCCCAAGGACAAGCCAGAGAAATATAGAGGTGGTAGCGACCAGACTCAGCCTTGAAACCAGCTTTTCCTGTCGGACCAGCCTGACCATCAGGTGTAATCCAGTTGCGAAATTGTGTGACTGTACGAACAAACTTGCCACCTGTAGACTTGGTATCATACCACTGATCTACCCATTTTCCATCTTGTAAAAGTCCCATGAATTTTCTCCCTTACTGAAAAAATGGGAAATCCAATAGGATGATTGGATTCCCTTTGTAAAAAAATATATCACTAACTAGTATTATAAACCTTTTTCAAAAAGAGTCAAGCTATATGATTTGTGATACAATAGTCCCATGAGATTAGACAAGTGTATGGAGGTGGCCAAGATTGGTTCCCGCAAGCAAGTAAAGAAATTATTCAAGGCCCAGCAGATATGGATTGACGATCAACCTGCTCATTCTCTCAGCCAGATTGTGGACCCAGCTCTGCAGGAAATTGTTATCCAAGGAAAACAGATAGCATTGGCAGGCGCTAGCTATTTTCTTCTTCACAAGCCGGCCGGAGTAGTATCAGCTGTGACGGATAGCCAGCATCAGACGGTCATCGACTGCATTCAGCCAGAGGATCGGGCGACTGGGCTATATCCAGTGGGGCGTTTGGATAGGGACACGGAAGGCCTGGTCCTCATCACCAACAATGGACCTCTAGGCTTTCGGATGCTTCATCCCAAGCACCATGTGGATAAGGTCTATTACGTGGAGGTCAACGGTCCCTTGGAACCAGATGCTCCAGCCTTTTTTGCCCAAGGTGTTCGCTTTTTGGATGGCACCCGCTGTCAACCTGCAGACTTGACCATTTTAGAGACTTCTATGGAACAGAGCAGAGTGACCATCAAGCTGTCCGAGGGCAAGTTTCATCAGGTCAAGAAAATGTTTTTATCCTATGGAGTCAAGGTGACTTATCTGCGACGGATCAGTTTTGGCGGCTTCGCTTTAGGAGATTTACCTCTGGGTCAATACAGAACCTTAACCCAAACAGAAATCCAACATTTGCTAACCTATTTTGATTGAGGAGAAAAGTATGAATCTATACGATTTTTCAGTGAAGAAAATGGACGGCAGCCAGCAAGACCTGTCTGATTTTGCTGGTCAAGTCTTGCTGGTAGTCAATACGGCACCGGGATGTGGTCTGGCACCCCAGTATAAGGAATTGCAGGAATTGTACGAAAGCTACCAAGATGAAGGATTTGTGGTTCTGGATTTTCCCTGCAATCAGTTTGCTAATCAAGCTAGTGGAACGGACCGAGAAATTCACCAAGCTTGTAGTCTAAATTTTGGTACGACCTTCCCTCGTTTCGCAAAAATCAAGGTTAATGGTCCCGAGGCGGATCCGCTCTATCAATGGCTGAAAAAAGAAAAATCCAGCCTTTTGGGCAAGAGCATTGAATGGAATTTTACCAAATTTTTGATTGACAGACAGGGGCGGGTTGTTAAGCGCTATCTGCCGATAACTCCACCTAGCAAGTTGAAAAAGGACATCGAAAAATTGCTGAAAATAAGAGCCTAGGTCTTTCCCGGGCTCTTATTATTTATAGATATTTCCGTGCAACTTCCAAGTCGCCGTCGTAAGGAGCATGCTCTCCATTGACAATCTGGTAGGCATCGGCGCCTTTCCCTGCGATAATGACCGCATCTTGACCACCAGTCGTTTGGCTCATGGCTTTTGCAATGGCTTCTTCACGGTCCAAGATAAAGTCGCTGGGTCTAGTCATGTAGGAACGAATTTCTGCGGCAATGGCAGCAGGATCTTCTCGGTTAGGGTCGTCTGCTGTCAAGATGACTTCAATCTGCGGATAGTTGTTGAGGAGGAGACCGAAGTCCTTGCGGCGGCTTTCTCCCTTGTTACCAGGAGCTCCTAAAATTAAGATAACCTTGCCAGTCTGGTGTTCCAAGACGACATCGATTAACTTTTTCACGCTATCGCCGTTATGGGCGTAGTCCACGAAGACCTTGGCACCGTTTTGCTGGGTCAGGACTTCCATGCGGCCAGGGACATTGGTTTGGGCAATCCCTGTGTGAATATCTTCCAGACTTGCACCCAAGCGGAGACAGGCTAGACCGGCTGCGATGGCATTTTCTTGGTTGAAGCCACCGATCAGCTGGATGTCGTAATTGCCAGCTAATTTGCCGGTCACTGTGAAGTCAAAACCTGCTGACTGGCTAATTTGGTTTTCAGAAGTTGGTCCATAAAAGTCATGATCTTTGGAGCTGACTTGCTCTTTCACGACTTCAAAATGGTCCATTCCAGCATTGACAATGACAGCTCTGCTATTGTCCATCAAAAGCCGCTTGTGATAGAAATAGTCCTCAAAAGTCGGATGTTCAATGGGGCCGATGTGGTCGGGGCTGATGTTGAGAAAAACGCCGACATCAAAGGTCAGCCCGTAAACCCGCTTGACCAAGTAGGCCTGGCTAGACACCTCCATAATCAAGTGAGTCATGCCGTTCTTGACCGCCTCCGCCATCATGGCAAAGAGGTCCAGGCTTTCAGGCGTGGTCAGGGTGGACTTGAAGAAGGTTTTTCCGTCCAGCGTGGTGTTCATGGTCGAAAGCATGGCAGGCTTGTGGTTGATTTTAAGAATGTTAAAAGCAAAATAAGCCGCCGTTGTCTTGCCCTTGGTGCCGGTGAAGGCCAGGAGTTTGAGATTTTTCTGGGGATGACCATGAAACTCCATAGCAATCAGGCTCATAGCCTGCTTGATGTCCTGGACGATGATGGCAGGAATGTCGACTTCGTAGTCGATTTCAGACACGTAAAAAGCAAGTCCAGCCTCGATAGCCTTTTCCAGAAATTCCTTCTTAAAGGCCAAACCCTTGGCAAAAAAGAGGGTCGTTGGGCTAACAGTCCGGCTGTCATAGCTGAGAGAGTCAAACTGGACATCCGTCCAAGTGCTATCAATCTGATTATTTTGTTTGATCTGGCGGAAGTTGTTATCCGCTTTTAAGATGTCTACTACACGTTCAATTTTTATCATGTTTCTATTGTAAACCTATCGAGGATATTTGACAAGTCAGGACAAGAAAACCCTCTCGGAAATGCACGAGAGGGCAAGTAACTAGGCAATGAATTCTAACCAGAATCCCAAGAAGACGATTCCGACACAAAGATAAATCAACCAATCCTTTTTCAGATTGCCCTTCTTGGAAAAGAAGGATTGGTAGAGAGTGAAAGGAATCAAAATCGGTTGTAAGTATATCCACCAGTTATATTCATTGTCCAAAATAGCTCCCAAACTATATAGTATCAAGCAAATGGCCATGTAAAAATCCAGGCTGCGGTAAAACTGTTTGTTAAACTGTTTGAACATCCTAGTAGCCCCTATATATCACGATAGCACCAAGCCACAGAAGTAGCAAGGCAATGACAAGCCAAATGGTTCTGGTTTTCGAAAAGCGATGCTTGGGCTTGAAAAAGGCCCGATAAGCATGAATGAGCAGAGTCAGAGATAAAAACAGATTTAAAGGCAGGTACTGACTTTCCGGGTAACTAAGCCAGATATGTCCAATCTGAATCATCCAGAAAATCAACCAGTAAAACTCCGAATAGCGATAAAAATCTTTTTGGAATGTCATAGGAACCTCCTTTGAAAGCTCTTTCACAAGTATAGTATATCAATTCTTAAGGATGTTGTCCAGGATTTTTATGTAAATGTTCACAGGGTGTTATAGCTAAAAACTATAAGAAAGCTCTAGTTTTTCCTATAGGAAATCTTCGGTTTCTTTCTCAAAAATAAGCCAATTTCTGCTAGACTAGTAGATATAGAAACGAGGTAGAGAAGATGACAGAATTAAAAATAGATACGATTTTGGCCCGGACGGGCATAAATAGTGACGAGAAGTCGGGAGCCCTCATATCGCCTATCCACCTTTCGACTACCTACCAGCATCCGGAGTTCGGCCAGTCCACAGGTTTTGATTATACCCGCACCAAAAATCCGACCCGTGCTAGTTTGGAAAAAACTCTGGCAGCGATTGAGAAGGCGGACTATGCCCTGGTGACCAGCTCAGGAATGGCGGCTCTGGTCTTGCTTTTCAACGGCTTTCCAGTCGGCAGTCGAATTGTGGCAGCGCGTGATCTCTACGGCGGTTCTTTCCGCTGGTTTAACGAGCAGGAGAGCCTGGGGCGTTTCAGCTTTACCTATGCCAATAGCGAGGAGGATCTACTAGAGGCCATTGACGACCAGACCGACTACGTTTTCCTTGAGACACCGACCAACCCGCTCATGGTGGAGTTTGACATTGCTAAGGTTTCGGCTGTCGCCCATGCCAAAGGTGCCAAGGTCATTGTCGATAATACCTTTTACAGTCCGATTTATCAAAATCCTCTGACGCTGGGTGCTGACGTGGTCCTGCATTCTGCGACCAAGTATCTGTCTGGTCACAATGATGTCTTGGCTGGAGTTCTCATGACCAATGACCAGGCTATTTACGACAAGCTCTTCTATGACCAAAATACGACTGGTCCAACCCTGTCGCCGCTGGATGCCTACCTGCTCATGCGTGGTCTCAAAACCCTGTCGATCCGCATGGAACGTGCGACTCAGAATGCTCAGAAGATTGTGGCTTATTTGGAGAATAGCCCAGCAGTTAAGCAGGTTTACTATACCGGCAAGGGTGGCATGATTTCTGTTAAGGTTGCAGATGAGGCGACCATTCCCCACATTCTCAACAGCCTTGAGATTTTTACCTTTGCGGAAAGTTTGGGTGGGGTGGAAAGTTTGATTACCTATCCAGCGACCCAGACCCATGCTGATATTCCAGCAGAAACCCGTCATTCCTATGGTCTGACAGACGATTTACTCCGTCTATCTATTGGAATTGAGGATGCGGATGATTTGATTGCTGATTTGAAACAGGCCTTGGAGGGATCAGATGACTAGCTATGATTTTACCAGCCGGCCCAACCGATTGGGCCAACATGCAGAAAAATGGCGTAAGGTGGAAGAGGATGCAGACCTCTTGCCACTGTGGATTGCGGACATGGATTTTGAGCCTTTACCAGAAATCCGCCAAGCTATCCGTGACTATGCTGACCAGCACATTTTTGGCTATCCCTATGCCAGCGAGGGGCTTTATCAGTCCATTATTGATTGGGAAAGAAACCAGCATGGCTACGAGATTGAGCGCGATAGCATTCTCTTGGTCGAAGGAGTTGTACCAGCTTTGACCATTGCCGTTCAGGCCTTTACCAAGGAAGGGGACGCAGTCCTCATCAATACACCTGCCTATCCTCCCTTTGCGCGGACTATCAAGCTCAACAACCGCCACTTGGTGACTAATTCTCTTGTCAAGTCAGACGGAATTTTTACCATTGACTTGAAAAAATTAGAAAAAGACATCCTCGAAAATGAGGTCAAGATTTATATTTTTTGTAATCCACACAACCCCGGTGGCCGTGTGTGGACCAAGGAAGAAGTGGCTGCTGTTGGCCAGCTATGCCAGAAACATGGCGTCCTTTTGGTTTCAGATGAAATCCACCAGGATTTAGCCCTCTTTGGCAATCAGCACCAGTCCTTCAATACAGTTGATGACCGATTCAAGGAATTTTCGATTGTCCTATCGTCTGCGACTAAGACTTTCAATATTGCAGGCACCAAAAATAGCTTTGCCATTATTGAAAATCCAGAACTGCGGAAGATTTTTGCCAAACATCAATTGGCCAATAACCAGCATGAAATTCCTGCTATCGGCTTGATTACCACCGAAACAGCCTTCCGTTACGGAGCCGATTGGTTGGCAGAATTGAAAAAAGTCATCGAAACAAATGTTGATTTTACAGTGGATTATCTGGAAACCCATACCAAGATTCAGGTCATGAAACCACAGGGGACTTATTTAATCTGGCTAGATTTTTCAGCTTACGGCCTGAGTCAGGCTGACCTTATGGCAAAATTAGAAAAAGAGGCTAAAGTCCTCCTAAATGACGGTCTGGTCTTCGGCAGCGACGGTAAGCAGCATGCACGATTAAATGTCGCAGCACCTTTTGATACTATCAAAGAAGCCAGTGAGCGGATTGCAAGGGTTTTTGGGAAGTGAGGCTAGTTTAGCTTGAACGATAAAAGAGAAGAAAAAACAGAAAAAGAAAAGATGCTGGCGGGGCAGATGTACAATGCAGCAGATAGTGAATTGGTAGCCTTGCGGCAGCAGGCCAGAGTTTACCGCCAGGCCTTTAATGCTGCAGAGTTGGACAGCTCCAAACGAACAGAAATTGCCAAGCAATGGCTGGGAACAACGGGAGAGCGGATTTACATCGAATCACCCCTGACCTTGGACTATGGTTGCAATATCCACGTCGGAGAAGATTTTTATGCCAATTTCAACTGGACTGTTTTGGATACTTGCCCTGTGACCATCGGAAAGAATGCTATGTTGGGACCAAATGTTCAGTTTTACACAGCCCTTCATCCGCTCAAGGCAGAGGAACGCATTGCTGGACCTGAATATGGAGCGCCGATTGAGATTGGCGATAATGTCTGGATTGGTGGGGGTGCTATTATCCTGGCTGGCGTGACCTTGGGTGACAACGTCGTGGTCGGAGCGGGTTCTGTCGTGACCAAATCTTTCGGAGACAATGTTGTACTGGCTGGCAATCCGGCCCGTGTTATTAAGACCATTGACTAGATAAAAAGTATTCTCAACTACAGTGATGACCTTCTTCTAAAATGAAAAAATGATTTCTATCTGGTTTTGGCAAGCCCTTGTTTTGGTAGAAGGTGTAGTTCCGGCTCTATCCATCGCAGTTCAAGCTTTTACAGCTGAGGGGGATGCAATTATGATCAATACTCCAGTATATCCCCCTTTTGCCCGTACTGTTCGACTCAATCATCGACGGTTGATTAGTCAGCCTCTTCGTGTAGAAAATGACCAATTTACTCTTGATTTTCAGGCTTTGGAGCAAAAGATTGTTGAAGAGGGTGTCAAACTCTACATCTTCTGCAATCCCCACAATCCAGGTGGCAGAGTTTGGAGTCATCAGGAACTACAAGAGCTCGGTGCTATCTGTCAGAAGTATGGAGTCATCTTAGTCTCTGATGAAATCCATCAGGACCTAACCCTTTTTGGACATGAGCACCATTCCTTCAATACAGTCAATCCAGCCTTCAAGGAATTTTCTCTGATTCTCTCATCAGCAACTAAGACCTTTAACATTGCAGGTACGAAGAACAGCTCTGCCATTATTGAAAATCCTCAGTTGCGTAAAGCTTTTACCAAGAGACAATTGGCCAATAACCAACATGAAATCCCTAGCCTAGGCTTGATTACCACGGAAGTTGCCTACCGACACGGAAAACCTTGGTTGGCCGCCTTAAAACCAGTTTTGGAAGAAAATATCTTGTTGGTCCTAGAAGAATTGAGTAAAAATACACTCATAAATGTCCTTAAGCCACAAGGAACCTACCTGATTTGGCTGGATTTTTCAGCCTATGAATTCAGCCACCACGAGCTAGCAGAGAAATTGTTGGAAGAAGCACAACTGCATTTGAATGATGGATTGACCTTTGGAAAAGAAGGGGAAAAGCATTTCCGATTGAACGCAGCAACACCACCATTTGTCATCAAGGAAGCTTGCCGGAGACTGGTGGACGTGTTTGGGTAACTAAGAAATATTGAAAAATTCAATGTAGACCAAGCATTTTCTGGCCAAACAAATAATAACAGAAATATTTTTGGTGTGAATGTTAGTCTAGTCCATGAATGAAAATTTGTTTTTCAATTTTCCAGATTGCAATAAAAATAGAAAAAGGAAGAGCTAGGCTATTCCTTTTTTTGTTGTTTTCGATAGTCAGTAGGACTCATATGAAAGTAATTCTTAAAGGCTGTGCTGAAGGTCAGGGGGTCATAGTAGCCGACGGAGTTTGCAACCTCTGTAATCGTTCGTTCGGGATCTTCTAAGAGTTGACAGCTTCGATTCATTTTTACCTGAAGAATGTAGTCTTTGATAGCATAGCCAGTTTCCTGTTTGAAGATTTTATAGAGATAACTTCGACTTAGAGCGAGCTGATCTGCAATTTCTGCCACCTTAATCGGTAGAGCGTAGTGACTGTGAATCAGCTTAATAGCATGGTGAACATAGCTTTTGGCAAGAGTACCGGCCTCTTTCAGTTGTTGATTGGGAAATTCTGCAACAAGGTAGGCAAGTAATTGATGAAGATAGCCGACCAGGATGTGCTCTGTCACCATTGGTAAGGGGTGTTTGTCCGTCTGGGTAATGTCCGTCATTTTTTGTAAAATGGGAGACTGGAGGCTGGAATGCAGATAAAATTTTTCCAATAAGCGACTATGTTCAAGAATTGACTCAGCTTTTGACCCGCTAAAACCAACCCAAATATAAGTCCAGGGGTCTTGTCCATCTGCTTGGTAGAAGATGGCCTTGTTTTTAGGGAGGATAAACAAGTCGCCCGCAGCCAATTCAGTCGTTTCTCCGAGAATGCTAATTTTCCCCTTGCCCTCTGTGATAAAATGGAGGACATAATTATCTCGTATAGTTGGCCCAAAAGAATAGTTTTTATCACATTGTTCCGCACCGTAATGGTCGATATTTAGGTCAAAGTTATGGCTGTCTAGTTCATTGTAGCTATTTAGAATATTCATAAGCTCTTCTCCTTAGGAAACATTATACCATATTCTAACAACAAAACCCTATTTTGTAAAACGCTTACATTTGTTAGAATAATTCATGTAATACAGATAGGAGCTGACAGTATGATTCAATACATAGAAGAACATGGCCTATTTCACATGAAAACAAGAGAATTTTCCTACGTGATAGAGGTGCTAGAAACAGGCGATCTAGTTCATCGTTATTTTGGGAAAAAAATCGAAAAATTTAGCGATGGAAACAAAATAACATATTTGGACCGAGCCTTCTCGCCTAGTCCAATTACTGGAAATCGGACCTACTCACTGGACACCTTGTCCTTGGAATATTCCAGCAATGGGCTAGGAGACTTTCGGACAGCCTCTATTGATGTGCGAAATGAAATCGGCATTGCCTTGGATTTGAAGTACAAGCAACACCGGATTTATCAAGGCAAGCCCTTGCTAGATGGTTTACCAGCTAGCTTTGCTTCTGAAGAGGAAGTGGAGAGTTTAGAAATTGACCTCTATGATGCTGTAGCAGATGTGACAGTGACCTTGCAGTATGCGGTTTTCGAAGAAAGTAACTATCTTGCACGCTCGGCTCGTATCCAAGCAGGTCGCTATCCCTCTAAGTTGGAAAAAGCCTTGTCCTTCACCTTGGATATGCCCCATAAGGACTTTGTCATCCATAGTTTGACAGGTCGCTATGCTTATGAAAAAGAGTGGACGAAAACGCCGATTACGAGTGGTACCTACTCTATTGGAAGCATTCGAGGGGCTTCAAGTCACTCGCGGACTCCTTTCTTAGCCTTGGCGGCTCCATCTGCTACAGAAGATAGTGGCGAAGTTTATACCGCCCAACTAGTCTATAGTGGAAACTTCACTGGTTTTGTGGAGACAACTGCTTTGGAAACAGTCCGTTGGGGCATGGGAATCAATGATACTAGCTTTAGCTGGAATTTGGCTTCCGGAGAAAGTTTTCAGACACCTGAAGTCCTCCTGTCCTTTACGGATAAAGGTTTTACAGGTATGACTCAGGATAGTCATGGCTTCATCAAAAAGCACTTGATTCGTTCTCAATTTGTCAATCGAGAACGGCCAATTCTCATCAATAACTGGGAAGGAACCTACTTTGATTTTACAGAAGAGAAGATTCTTTCCATGGCTAGATTGGCCAGTCAGTCAGGCATTGAATTATTTGTACTTGATGATGGCTGGTTTGGAAAACGGAACAATGACGAGTCTTCCTTGGGAGATTGGATTGTCAATAAAGACAAGCTTCCGAACGGTTTAGCAGGTCTAGCAGATTCGATTCGGGCCTTGGGTATGAAATTTGGTCTTTGGTTTGAGCCAGAGATGATTTCTATAGACAGTGACCTCTATCGCCAACATCCAGATTGGGCTATTCATATTGACGGACGTGAGCCAATTTACAGTCGAGAGCAGTTGGTAATGGATTTGTCCAAACCAGAAGTTTGTGACTACATTATCCAAGCTGTATCCGATGTACTGAAATCTGCCAAAATCGATTATGTCAAGTGGGATATGAATCGTAATATCACCAGTATGTCTCAAGAATTCGCTAACGCTGATTCTTACGAATTCCATCATCGCTATATGTTGGGGCTGTACCGAGTATTAGAAACTCTGACCAGTCGCTTCCCAGATATTCTCTTTGAATCCTGTTCAGGAGGTGGCGGTCGAAATGATTTGGGTCTTCTCTATTATATGCCACAGGCTTGGGCGAGTGACAATACAGACGCGATTGGACGCCTCTCAATTCAGGAAGGAACGACCTTGCTCTACCCAACCTCTTCAATGGGTGCCCATGTGTCCGCAGTTCCAAATCACCAAGTCGGTCGAATTACATCCTTGAAAACCCGAGGAAATGTGGCTATGATGGGCGGAGCCTTTGGTTACGAGTTAGATGTTACCCAACTGTCACCGGAAGAATTAGCAACTCTTTCTGAACAGGTTGAAACCTTTAAGCAGATTCGCTCAACAGTCCAGTTTGGTGACCTCTATCGTTTGAAAAAAACGGCAAATACCTGGGCAGCCAACTATGTTGATGCAGATAAGAGCCAAGCTGTTTTCACCTTCGTAAAAATACTAGCTCAACCAGAAGCTCCTCTGTTGCAGGTGAGATTGAAGGGGCTGGACCCAGAAGCCTGCTATCACTGTCCACAGTTGGAAGCGAGTTTCTATGGAGATGAGCTCATGAACATCGGCTTAACCATGCCCCATGTTCAAGAAGATTATTTTAGTATACAATATATTTTTAACAAAATCTAGGAGGATTTTATTATGAAAATGAGAAGATTTCTCAAATGTGCGTCGGTTTGTGCTTTTGCAAGCTTCCTTGTAGCCTGCGGAAATTCTAGCAGCAGCGACAAGGTAGAAATTGAATTTTTCTCGCAAAAGCCTGAAATGCAAGCAACCTTGCAGGAAATTATTGATGACTTTGAGAAAGAGAATCCAGATATTGAAGTTAAGTTTTCAAATGTGCCAGACGCAGGAACTGTTTTGAAAACACGGATGGCCAATGATGAAGCACCAGATGTTATCAATATCTACCCTCAAAATGCAGATTTCAAAGAGTATGCAGCAGATGGCCGTTTCCTTGAAATTGGTGATGATGCAGGTCTTAGTCATTTGAAAGATGGGGCAGTAACACCTTATCTTGTAAATGATACAAACTACACTCTTCCATTGACTGCCAATGCCTATGGTATCTACTACAACAAAGATAAATTTGAAGAACTTGGTTTGGAAGTACCAACTACCTATGCAGAATTTGTTGCTTTGGTAGACAAAGTTAAGGCTGATGGCAGTGTGGCACCATTTGCCCTTTCTCTAAATGATGCCTGGTCGCTCAATGGTTACCACCAATTAGCTTGGGTAACAGTTGCAGGTGGGTTTGACGGTGCAGAGGATATTTTGATTCGCAGTGCCAAGGGTGCTATCCAAGATGATGCAACAACTAAGGAAGTCTTGGAGCGTTTAGAACTCTTGACTGACAATGGTCAAAAAGGTTTCACAGGAGCACTTTACGCCGACGCGGTTGCTTCATTTGCAGCAGGAGAAGCCCTCATGATGCCACAAGGAACTTGGGCTGCTACAGCAATCAATCAGCAAGAGCCTGAATTTGAATACGGCATGTTTACCTTCCCAGGAGATGAAAAAGGTGGTGATTACACGATCGGTGCGGCAGACCTAGCCCTATCTGTATCAGCTGAATCAGAGCATCCAGAAGAGTCTAAGAAGTTCTTAGAATACCTCTCACGTCCAACAGTCATTCAGAAATACTATGACGTGGACGGATCACCAACCTCAGTTGAAGGAGTCGACACTGAAGGCAAGTTTGAAGAAACTGCTGGAGTTACACAATATGCCTTCACAGACAAGCATGTCGTATGGTTGCAAAGTGAGTGGGATTCAGAAGATGAGTTTTGGAATATCACTGTTGAAATGGTGAAAAAACCAGATTCAGCAGAACTTGTTAAGAAACTTAATGCCTTCTTTGATCCGATGAAATAATCAGCATGATAAACAACTAAGGGATTAGGGTCTGGGTTTCCCAAACCTGTCCCCCCTATAGTTGTTTAACCTCAGTTTGAAAGAGAGGCCCCTAACTTTTTTTCGAACTGATATTAAACAACTATACTTGATGAATTTAGTAAAGGAGTTCTTTATGAATCAAAAAGGATTTGTTGCAAAATATTGGCCATATTTATTTGTAGCTTTGCCAATAGCTCTTCAGTTAATCTTTTTCTTCTATCCCTTGATAACAGGGGTGTTCTACAGTTTAACAGACTGGAATGGTTTATCCAGTAGTTACGATGTGATTGGGATTCAAAACTACATTGATATTTTGAAGGACCCTGACTTCTATACCAGTATCACCTTTACCATCATCTTTACCATCGGTCTAGTCATTGGGGAGATTGTGATTGGTATTTGGTTGGCAACTCTGCTCAATCGGAAAATCAAAGCAGTTGGCTTTTTCCGGACCTGGTATTTCTTCCCAGCAGTTTTGTCAACGGTAACCTTGGGTCTCATCTTTGTTCAACTTTTTAACTACGGTTTTACACAGATTGGCGAAATTCTCCAAATCGACTGGTTAATGGAAAACCTATTGGTACAAGAGAATACTGTTATTCCGTCCGTCCTCTTTGTCGCTCTTTGGCAGGGTCTGGCGATGCCGGTTATCATTTTCCTATCTGGTCTGCAAAGTATTCCAGATGATGTGAAGGAAGCAGCAGCTATCGACGGTGCGACACGCTCCCAGCAGTTCTTCAACATTGAATTGCCTTTCCTCTTACCATCTATCAGTATGGTCTTTATCCTAGCGATGAAATCTGGCTTGACAGCCTTTGACCTCATTTTCGCTTTAACTAGCGGTGGTCCAGATGGTAAGACAGAGTCACTGGGTTTGCTGGTTTATAACTACGCTTTTGTTGACAATAAGTTCTCGTATGCCAATGCTCTGGCAGTTGTTCTCTTCATCTTTATCATTGTGATTTCCTTGATTCAGATGCGGATTTCTAAGAAATTTGAAGTATAAGGAGGTATGTTTATGAATAAGACCAAACAAAGCAATTGGTGGGTATATCTCGTTCTATTTAGCGGCATTCTCTTTATGTTTATTCCGCTACTGGTGACGGTGATTAGTTCCTTCAAGCCAACTAAAGAAATTACAGGTAACTTCTTTGGCTTACCTGAAAATTTCACACTAGACAACTATAGTCGCTTGTTTGAAGATGGAGTTGTTCAATATTTTGGGAATTCTGCTCTAATTACCATTGCTGCAGTAGGTTTGATTATTCTGGTTATTCCAATGGCAGCCTTTGCAGTAGCCCGTCAAATGAAGCGGCAAACAGCTTTCAACTTTATCTACTTTTTCTTGATTATCGGAATTTTTGTTCCCTTCCAAGTGATTATGCTTCCTATGACCAAGTTGATGTCTAGTCTCGGTTTGAACAATATTTTGGGGTTGATTATTCTTTATCTGACCTATGCAGTGCCGCAGGCCCTCTTCCTCTATGTTGGCTATATCAAGACAATTGTTCCTGAAGAGATGGACGAGGCAGCAGCAATTGATGGCTGTGATAAGTTTACAATGTATTGGAGAATTATTTTTCCGCTGATGAAGCCCATGCACGCTACGATTTTAATCATCAATGCCCTCTGGATCTGGAATGACTTTCTCTTGCCGCTCTTGGTCCTCAACCGTGACCAAGAAATGTGGACTTTGCCCCTCTTCCAGTATAACTATCAAGGAATGTATTTCAGTGATTATGGACCGTCATTTGCGTCCTATGTAGTAGGGATTATCCCAATTCTACTGGTTTATCTCGTTTTCCAAAAGCATATCATTTCAGGTATGACAAGCGGATCTGTTAAATAAAGCTCGAAAGGTTGAGGCAACTCAACCTTTTGCCAAAAATCAATAAGAAAAGGCTTTCAAAAGGAGAAGAAAATGAAAGTAAAAAATCAAGCAATGTTAATCACCTATTCAGACAGTCTTGGAAAAAATCTGAAAGACTTGAAGCAGGTCTTGGAAGGTCCCTTGAAAGATGTGGTCGGTGGTGTCCACATTCTTCCCTTCTTTCCATCATCGGGTGACCGCGGGTTTGCACCCATGGACTATACCAAGGTTGATGAAGCTTTTGGAGATTGGAGCGACATTGAGGCACTCAGTAAGGATTACTACCTCATGTTTGATTTCATGATCAACCATATTTCAGCCAAGTCGCCTTATTTCCTTGACTTCCTAGAAAAGAAAGATGAGTCTGTCTATGCAGATTTATTTATCCGCTACAAGAACTTTTGGCCAAACGGTGAGCCGACTCAGGAAGATGTAGACCTGATTTATAAACGGAAGCCACGTGCTCCCTATCGCCTTGCCAAGTTTGCTGATGGTAGTGAGGAAAAAGTTTGGTGTACCTTTGATGAGCAACAGATTGACCTCGATGTGACAACGGAAACAACTCGTCGCTTTATCAAAGAAAATCTGGAACAGCTGGCGGACCACGGAGCTTCCATTATTCGCTTGGATGCCTTTGCCTACGCTAATAAGAAAATTGGAACCAACTGTTTCTTCGTTGAGCCAGATATTTGGGACATGCTTCATTTTCCGCGTCAGCTATTGGCACCAAAAGGAGTGGAAATTCTACCAGAAATCCATGAGCATTACACCATTCAGCAAAAAATCGCCGAGCAAGACTACTATGTCTATGACTTTGCCCTACCGATGTTGGTCCTTCATGCTCTTTATTCAGGCAATGTCAACCGTCTTGTTCACTGGATGGAAATCTGCCCTCGCAAGCAATTTACAACCTTGGACACGCACGATGGTATCGGAGTGGTCGATGTCAAGGACTTGCTGACAGATGAGGAAACAGAGGCCACAAGAGAAGCCCTCTATGCCCAAGGAGCAAATGTCAAGAAGATTTATAGCACAGAGGCTTACAATAATCTGGACATTTACCAGATCAATTGTACCTACTATTCAGCTCTAGGCAATGATGATAAAGCCTATCTCTTGGCACGTGTGCTCCAATGTTTTGCACCAGGTATTCCGCAGATTTACTACGTTGGCTTGTTGGCAGGAGAAAATGATATCGAATTGCTCGAATCAACCAAAGAAGGCCGCAACATCAACCGTCACTATTATGATTTGGAAGAAATTGAGCGAGAAGTTCAACGTCCGGTTGTTCAGTCCCTGTTCAACTTGCTCAAGTTCCGCAATACCAGTGCAGCATTCGATGGAGAGTTTGCTGTGGAGATGGCAGATGCCAATACAATTCATATCAGCTGGACCAATGACGATGCCAATACAGTGGCAGAATTAAGAGCTAATCTGAAAGATAAAATATTTGAAATTATTGAAACGGTTGATGGTCAGAGTCAAGAAATTAACTTATAAAGTTTGGAATAAAGGTTAGGATAGCTTTCCTAGCCTTTGTTTCCTTCGGAAAGGAAGAAACATGGAAAAATCAAATTGGTGGAAAAAATCGGTTATTTATCAGGTATATCCGAGGAGTTTTCAGGATTCGAATGGAGATGGCATTGGAGACCTTAAAGGGATTACCAATCGTTTGGATTATTTGCAAACATTGGGGATAGACGCTATCTGGCTCAGTCCAGTCTATCAGTCTCCTATGGATGATAACGGCTATGACATCAGTGATTATCAAGCCATTGCGGCGGAATTTGGGACTATGGAAGATATGGAGGAACTGATAGCAGAAGGGCAGAAGCGAAATATTAAGATTGTGATGGACTTGGTCCTCAACCATACCTCTGACGAACATTTTTGGTTTCAAGAAGCCTTGAAAGGTCCAGAAAATCCCTACTATGATTACTATGTGTGGGCGGACAAACCCAATGAATTAAAATCTACCTTCTCAGGCTCTGCTTGGGAATATGTTCCACATTTGGACAAGTACTATTTACATCAATTTTCGGTCAAACAACCAGACTTGAACTGGAAGAATCCTGCTGTCAAGGAAGAAATTTGGAAGATGATTAACTTTTGGATTGACAAGGGAGTCGGTGGTTTCCGTCTTGATGTAATTGATTTGATTGGGAAAGAACCTGAGAACTTGATTACCGCGGACGGACCAAATCTTCATCCCTTGATTCAAGAATTAAACCAACAAACATTTGGTACCTATGACCTTGTAACCGTTGGAGAAACCTGGAGTGCCAATCCAGAAAATGCTCAGTTATATTCACATCCTGATCGAAACGAATTTTCCATGATTTTCCAATTTGAGCACGTTTGTCTGGACCAGCTAGCAGGTAAAGAAAAATGGGATTTGGCACCACTTGAACCAGCCAAGCTACACCAGGTTTTGTCAAAATGGCAGACAGAATTAGTAGGAAAAGGTTGGAATTCGCTCTTTTGGAACAACCATGATTTGCCACGAGCCATTTCCCGTTTTGGTGATGACAGTCCTGAATTCAGGGAACTAAGCGGAAAAATGCTAGCTATTTATCTGCATTTCATGTCGGGTACGCCTTATATTTACCAAGGGGAAGAAATCGGCATGGTCAACACACCGATTGCTAGGATTGAAGAAGCGGATGATATTGAAACACGTCGAATGTATGCAGAGCGTTTAGAACAGGGGTATTCGGAAGAGGAACTATTGGCTTCCATAAATGCTAAGGGACGGGACAATGCCCGCAGACCGATGCAGTGGTCTGGCAAAGCTGGGGCAGGTTTTACCGAGGGCGAGCCCTGGTTGTCTTTTAGCCCAACTTATACAGCTATCAATGTGGAAGAAGCCCTGGAAAATAAAAATTCTCTCTTCTATACCTACCAACGATTGATTGCCTTGAGAAAGCTTTATCCCTGCATGGCAGAAGGGAACTATGAGACTTTAGATACAGGTAATCCCTTGGTATTAGCTTATCGTAAATTTGATGATGTAGATGAGTTTGTGGTCTTGGTCAACTTTAGCAATCAAGCTCAGGAATACCGTCTTGAAGAACAATTAGGAGAAACTATCCTTTTTCACAACTATTCAACGGAATCAGAAGATACCTCTCAACTGCGACCTTATGAAGCTCTAGTCTATAAAAAGTAAAATTCCTATTATATTTCCAAGCATTTTTCCTGAAATTTTGGTAGAATATAGTGACATGAAACTTCACAGTCTCTAATGTCCGCAATAAACATCAAAGAGAGGTTTTATCATCATGGGGAAATTCCAAGTTATTTCACACCCACTTATCCAGCACAAATTGTCTATCCTTCGTCGGACGACAACTTCTACAAAAGATTTCCGTGAGCTGGTTAATGAAATTGCCATGCTAATGGGCTACGAAGTCTTGCGTGACTTGCCATTGGAAGATGTAGAAATCGAAACACCGATTACAAAGACGGTTCAAAAGCAGATTGCAGGTAAAAAATTGGCAATCGTTCCAATCCTGCGTGCCGGTATTGGTATGGTGGACGGCTTGCTCAGCCTAGTACCAGCAGCCAAAGTTGGTCACATCGGTATGTACCGTGATGAAGAGACACTCCAACCCGTTGAATATTTGGTGAAATTACCAGAGGATATCGACCAACGCCACATCCTTGTTGTGGACCCAATGCTTGCAACAGGTGGTTCAGCTATTCTTGCTGTTGATTCGTTGAAAAAACGTGGTGCATCCAATATCAAATTTGTGGCCCTCGTATCAGCTCCAGAAGGTGTAAAGGCTCTTCAAGAAGCTCATGCAGATATCGACATCTACACAGCTGCCCTGGATGAAAAACTCAACGAAAAAGGCTATATCGTCCCTGGTCTGGGAGATGCAGGTGACCGCCTCTTCGGTACAAAATAAGTAGAAAAAGAAATCAGCTCGGCTGGTTTCTTTTTCTGTGTTAAATATTTGACCAATTTTGACTATTGGTATATAATAGGCACATATCTATCTCGAAAAGGAGTATTCTTATGATTCCAGTAGTTATTGAACAAACCAGTCGTGGTGAGCGTTCTTATGATATTTATTCCCGTTTGCTCAAGGACCGTATCGTCATGTTGACAGGACCGGTGGAGGACAATATGGCTAATTCTATCATTGCCCAATTGCTCTTCCTTGATGCGCAAGATCCGACTAAAGACATTTATCTCTATGTCAATACCCCAGGTGGATCTGTGTCAGCAGGTCTTGCTATCGTGGATACCATGAACTTTATCAAGGCAGACGTCCAGACAATTGTTATGGGAACAGCAGCATCTATGGGAACCATCATTGCATCTAGTGGTGCCAAGGGCAAACGTTTCATGTTGCCAAATGCCGAGTACATGATCCACCAACCAATGGGTGGAACTGGCGGCGGTACACAACAAACCGACATGGCAATTGCTGCAGAACACTTGCTTAAAACCCGTAATAAATTAGAAAAAATCTTGGCTGACAATTCAGGTAAAACAGTCAAGCAAATCCACAAGGATGCGGAGCGTGATTACTGGATGACCGCTGAAGAAACCTTGGCATACGGCTTCATTGACCAAATCATGGATAACAGCAAAACTAAATAAAATAAGGAAAGGGCTGGATTTGGTCCTTTTCATTTTCCCTGGAAAAGGGTATAATTATAGATAGAAATGTCTGAGGAGAAGTCCATGTTTGAGAAAAAAGAACGCACCAGCCTAACTGTTTATTTGCATTATAATCGGGATTCCAGAAAACTCAACCACTACGGTGACATGATTTACCATTCAAAGCGCCTGCGTTATGTTATATTATATGTTAATGCAGAAAAAGCTGAGGAAGTCATGAGCAAGCTCAAAAAAGAGAAGTTTGTCAAAAAAGTAGTTCCTTCCTACATCAAGGAACTGGATCAGAATTTTGTTGGCAATCTATGGCGGGACGAGCAAAATCCCGTTACTTTGTAATTAGAGAAGGAGTAGGTTTAAATGAGCCTGCTTTTCTTTTTGTTGGAGCTGTAAAAATTTTAAAAAATTTTTATCATTTTTGTTGACAATTTTCTGATAATTCTGTATATTAGATACATCGTAAAAATTTAAGAAAGTTTTAAGGTATTTTCATGAAAAAAAGAAAATTTGCAGTAGCAATCGCTACATTTGCTTCAGCGGCTCTCCTTGCTGCCTGTGGCGCAGCTCCAACAAGCACTTCATCAGCAGCTGGTAACGAAGCTGGTGACACGATTAAATTGGGTTACAACTTGGAATTATCAGGTGCTGTAGCAGCATACGGACAAGCTGAGAAAAACGGTGCTGACCTTGCTGTTGAGGAAATCAATGCAGCTGGCGGTGTCGACGGTAAACAAATCGAAGTTGTTTCAAAAGACAACAAATCTGACAACGCTGAAGCAGCGACTGTTACAACCAACCTTGCAACAGAAGAAAAAGTTCTTGCGATGATTGGTCCTGCAACATCAGGTGCTGTAGCTGCGGCAACTCCAGGTGCGACACAAGCAGGCGTTCCATTGATTACACCTTCTGGTACACAGGACGATTTGACAGCTAAAGATGGTAAGGTTGAAGAATATGTCTTCCGTTCAACTTTCCAAGATAGCTTCCAGGGTCAAGTCTTGGCTACATTTGCGACAAAGACACTTGATGCTAAGAAAGTTGTTCTTTACTCAGACAACTCAAGTGACTACGCAAAAGGTATCGCTAAAGCCTTCAAAGAAGCTTACAAGGGTGAAATCGTTGTTGAAGAAACTTACCAATCAGGCGATAAGGACTTCCAGGCTGCTTTGACAAAATTGAAAGATCAAGATTTTGATGCAATCATCATCCCAGGTTACTACACTGAAGCTGGTTTGATTACAAAACAAGCGCGTGAAATGGGTATCGACAAGCCAATCCTTGGTCCTGACGGATTTGCGGATGCTAAATTCATCGAAGGTGCTGGCAGCAAGAATGCGACAAATGTTTACTACGTATCTGGTTACTCTACTAAAGTAGCACTTTCTGACAAGGCAACAAGCTTCGTTGATGCTTATAAGAAGAAGTTCGGTGAAGAGCCAAATATGTTTGCAGCCCTTGCTTACGATGCAGTCTACATGGCAGCTGATGCAGCAGAAGGCGCAAAAACTTCAAAAGATGTAGCAACAAACCTTGCTGGCTTGAAAGACTTTGAAGGTGTAACTGGTCCAATCTCAATCGATGAAAACCACAACCCTATCAAATCTGCTATCATGGTTAAATTGGAAAACGGTGCAGAAGCTTCAGCAGAAGCAGTAAGCGCTGAATAAGCTAAAAAATGCAATCTGGGGAGGCTTGGACCTCTCCAGATATTATTTATGTTATAGAAAGTTTGGTGACTATATGCTCCAGCAATTGGTGAATGGTCTTATCTTGGGAAGTGTCTATGCCTTGATTGCCTTGGGTTATACCATGGTTTACGGCATTATCAAGTTGATTAACTTTGCCCACGGTGACCTTTATATGATGGGGGCCTTTATTGGTTATTATCTGATTAATGCCTTCCAGCTAAATTTCTTTGTTGCGCTTGTTTTGACCATGGTATTAACAGCAGCCTTGGGTGTGCTGATTGAATTCTTGGCCTACCGTCCATTGCGCAACTCAACTAAGATTGCGGCCTTGATTACGGCTATCGGTGTGTCCTTCTTCCTTGAATACGGTATGGTTTATCTCTTTGGTGCCAATACACGTGCCTTCCCTCAAGCTCTTGAGACGGTTAAATTCAACCTTGGTCCGATTACTGTGACCAATGTTCAGTTGACGATTTTGGGTGTCTCTGTTTTCCTCATGTTGGCTCTGCAATTTATCGTCCAAAAAACCAAAATGGGTAAGGCCATGCGTGCTGTTTCTGTAGACAGTGACGCGGCTCAGCTCATGGGAATTAACGTCAACTCGACCATTAGTTTTACCTTTGCTCTTGGGTCTGCTCTTGCAGGTGCGGCAGGGGTCTTGATTGGTCTTTACTATAACTCTGTGGAACCTCTGATGGGGATGGCGCCAGGTCTTAAGGCCTTTGTAGCGGCCGTTCTCGGTGGTATTGGTATTATTCCAGGTGCGGCTCTCGGTGGCTTTATCATCGGTCTCTTGGAAACCCTGGCGGTAACTGTCGGTCTCTCCAGCTACCGTGATGCAGTTGTATATGGTATCTTGATTGTCATCCTCTTGGTGCGTCCAGCAGGTATTTTAGGTAAAAATGTGAAGGAGAAGGTGTAAGTTTATGAAACAAAATATCAAACCAATTTTAACCTGGCTTGCTCTTGTCCTTGTTATCTTTGCAGTTCTTTCTGCCTTGATTGGCTCTGGTGCCCTGGGGCTTTACTATATACAGATTTTGATGGGGATTGGAATTTCTATCATCATGGCTTTGGGAACCAACCTTGTTCTCGGTTTTTCAGGTCAGTTTTCGCTGGGTCAGGCTGGTTTTATGGCAATTGGTGCCTATGCGACAGCTATTTTGACCAAGTCTAATCCTACCTATGCAGGCTTTTATCTGTCTATTCTTGTGGGCTGTCTTGTAGCTGCCCTGGTAGCCCTGGTGGTCGGTATCCCCACTCTTCGTCTAAAGGGTGACTACTTAGCTATTGCAACCCTTGGTGTGGCTGAGATTATCCGTATTGCCATTATCAATGGTGGTGACTTGACCAACGGTGCTGCTGGTTTGACAGGCATCTTGCCGTATACAACTTGGACAGTTGTCTTTCTATTTGTGGTAGTGTTGACGGTTCTGATTCTCAACTTCTTACGGAGCTCATTTGGCCGTCAGGTTATCGCTGTGCGTGAAAATGAAATCGCTGCGGAGTCCATGGGTGTTAATACAACCAAAGTCAAGGTAACAGTCTTTGTTATCGCGGCTATCCTATCAAGTATCGCAGGTTCTCTCTACGTTGGTTATATAGGTACAGTTGTTCCTAAAGACTTTACTATCATGCGTTCGATTGATTACTTGATTATCGCGGTGCTTGGTGGTTTGGGTTCTATGACAGGTACGATTTTGGCGGCCCTTGTTCTTGGTTTCCTCAATATGTTCCTGCAAAATTTCTCAGACCTTCGGATGATTATTTACTCATTGGCTCTTATTTTGGTCATGGTTTTCCGTCCAGGTGGTCTGCTCGGTACATGGGAATTAACCTTCTCATCATTCTTTAAGAAAAAAGCGAAGGAGGGCAAAGATGGCACTTCTGGAAATTAGAAATTTGACCAAGCACTTCGGTGGTTTGACTGCTGTTGGCGACGTTACCATGGAGCTCAATGAAGGTGAGTTGGTCGGCTTGATTGGTCCTAACGGTGCTGGTAAGACAACCCTCTTCAATCTTTTGACCGGTGTTTACGAGCCGAGCGAGGGAACTGTGACGCTTGGCGGTCACTTGCTTAATGGTAAGGCACCTTACAAGATTGCATCTCTTGGTCTCTCACGTACCTTCCAAAATATTCGTCTGTTCAAGGATATGACGGTTTTGGAAAATGTATTGGTTGGATTTGCCAATCATCACAAACCGCATCTCTTGGCTTCCTTTCTGCGCTTGCCTAAGTATTACCAGAGCGAGGCGGATTTGAAGGCTAAGGCTATGGAACTCTTGGCAATTTTCGATTTAGACAAGGATGCAGACTCGCTGGCGAAAAACTTGCCTTATGGTCAGCAACGTCGTCTGGAAATCGTTCGTGCCCTTGCGACAGAACCGAAAATTTTGTTCTTGGATGAGCCAGCGGCTGGTATGAACCCGCAGGAAACGGCAGAATTGACCGAACTCATCCGCCGTATTCAAAAGGAATTTGGCATTACCATTATCCTGATTGAGCACGATATGAGCCTGGTTATGAAAGTGACTGAGCGGATTTATGTACTGGAGTACGGCCGTTTGATTGCCCACGGAACGCCTGAAGAAATCCGGACCAACAAACGTGTAATTGAAGCATACCTTGGAGGTGAAGCATAATGACCATGTTAGAAGTAAAAAATCTTTCCGTCAACTACGGTGCGATTGAAGCCGTCAAGGATGTGAGCTTTGAAGTCAATGAGGGCGAAGTTGTGACCCTTATAGGCGCCAATGGTGCAGGCAAGACCTCTATTCTCCGCACCATCTCAGGCTTGGTTCGTCCGTCTGCTGGAAGCATTTCTTTCCTCGGAAATGAGATCCAAAAAGTTCCAGCTCGTAAAATCGTGGCAGATGGTTTGTCTCAAGTACCAGAAGGTCGTCACGTTTTTGCAGGCTTGACGGTTATGGAAAACTTAGAAATGGGTGCCTTCCTTCGTAACAACCGTGAGGAAAATCAGGCAAATCTGAAAAAGATTTTTGACCGTTTCCCACGCTTAGAAGAACGTAAGAACCAAGATGCAGCCACTCTTTCAGGTGGTGAGCAGCAGATGTTGGCAATGGGGCGTGCCCTCATGAGCCAGCCAAAACTCTTGCTTCTTGACGAACCTTCAATGGGATTAGCGCCAATCTTTATCCAAGAAATCTTTGACATTATCCAAGATATCCAAAAACAAGGGACAACAGTCCTCTTGATTGAACAAAACGCCAACAAGGCCCTCGCAATCGCAGACCGTGGCTACGTCCTAGAAACAGGAAAAGTTGTCCTCTCTGGAACAGGAAAAGAACTACTTGCATCAGATGAAGTCAGAAAAGCGTATCTGGGTGGTTGATATGCCATAATAATGCTACAAGGCTTTCATTCAGCTGTATCACGGAGTTGCTACTTCTGAAATCCAATACGAAAGGAGCGTAGCACTCTAATTTAATACTTAGCGAGCAATCAGTAAATCTGGTTGCTTTTCTTGCTTTCAAGCTGTAAATCAAAAATATGGCAGTCTATTGTTGACTTGTGATTGTTTCATGAGTGTTTTCATTTTTGTGATCCAGTTTGTGCCTCACAATCAAATTTCGCTCCCCAAAACAAGCTCGCTTCCTATCCTTAAGTTCATCTTTTGCCCTTATTTGTAGCAGAAATTCTCAAAACTATTGACAGAAATCAAATAAAATAGTAGTATAGAGTCAAATAGAACCTTTAACTGAGTCCAGAGAGGCTGGAAAGGTATCATGGTAAGCATCTTAGAAGTCGAATTTCTAAGCTCATTTCGTGAACCCTGTCCAGAGTAGGCAGGGTTTTTCTGTGTACAGAAAGGATACTATGAAAGAAAAACGCCCCATTATTGCCTTGGATTTCGCAAGTAGTCAAGAAGTCGTTGATTTTTTGACTCATTTCCCAAGTCAGGAAAAACTCTATCTCAAGGTTGGAATGGAGCTCTACTATGCGGAAGGTCCGGCTATTATCAAAGACCTGAAAGACCGCGGGCACAGCATTTTCCTAGACCTGAAACTTCATGATATTCCCAATACGGTCCAATCGGCTATGTCGGTGTTGGCAAAGCTGGGAGTTGATATGACCAATGTTCATGCAGCCGGGGGAGTAGAGATGATGCAATCGGCTAGAAAGGGACTGGGACCTGGACCAATCTTGATCGCTGTGACCCAGCTGACCTCGACTTCGGAAGAGCAGATGCAGGCGGATCAGAATATCCAGACTAGCCTGGTGGATGCAGTGGTCCATTACGCCAAAAAGGCTCAGGAAGCAGAACTGGACGGTGTCGTTTGCTCGGCTCAGGAGGTCGATTTGATTAAGCAGGCCACTGGTGCAGCCTTTTCCTGTCTGACACCAGGAATTCGACCAGCTGGTAGCGAAGTAGGTGATCAAAAACGGGTTGTCACTCCAGCACAGGCGGCAAGCATTGGCAGTGACTATATCGTGGTCGGGCGTCCTATCACACATGCGGCCAATCCTTATGAAGCATACCTGGCTATCAAAGAAGAATGGAATATCTAAATAAACAATATTACTAATCTAAAGGAGAATTATCATGACACTAGCAACAGAAATTGCATCACATTTGTTGGACATCAAGGCGGTTCATTTGCGACCAGAAAAGCCTTTTACTTGGGCGTCTGGCATCAAGTCACCTATTTATACGGATAATCGTATCACGCTTTCTTATCTGGATACCCGCAACCTGATTGAGGATGGTTTTGTTCAACGAATTGAAGAGGAGTTTCCAGAAGTAGAAGTGATTGCAGGTACGGCGACGGCTGGCATTCCGCACGGAGCCATTATTGCAGACCGCATGAATCTGCCATTTGCTTACATCCGTAGCAAACCAAAAGAGCACGGGGCTGGTAATCAACTGGAAGGTCGCATTGTCAAGGGGCAGAAAATGGTTATCATCGAGGATCTGATTTCGACAGGTGGTTCTGTCTTGGATGCAGTTGCAGCGGCTCAACGTGAAGGAGCAGAGGTACTTGGTGTGGCAGCCATTTTCACCTACCAATTGCCTGTGGCAGACCGGAATTTTGACAACACTGGTGTCAAACTGGTGACGCTCAGCAATTATTCTGAACTTATAAAAGTCGCAAAAGTGCAGGGCTACATCAATGCGGATGGCTTGACTCTCTTGAAAAAATTCCGCCAGAATCCTGAAACTTGGTTGGAGGACTAGTTTTCACAGCAAAATCGCCTGATTTCTGGGAACATGGCCCCGAAAATGGTATAATGTTGGGAAAACAATTGACCGTATGAGGAGAAGTGTATGATTTCAGTAATCGTTCCTTGTTTCAATGAGGAAGAGGCGATTCCCTATTTTTACGACGCCATGGAAGTGGTCCGTCGGAAGATGAGGGAGCAATTTGAGTATATTTTTGTCAATGATGGGTCCAAGGATGGGACGCTCAAGGTTCTTCGGCAGTTGGCTGCTGAGGGCAATGGTGTCCGCTACATTTCCTTTTCCCGAAATTTTGGCAAGGAGGCCGCTCTTTATGCCGGCCTGCAGGCTGCGCAGGGTGAATTGGTGACCGTCATGGATGTGGATTTGCAGGATCCACCAGAAATGCTTACCCAGATGAAGGCCATCTTGGATGCTAATCCAGAACTGGACTGTGTTGGTACCCGTCGTGTCAGCCGTAATGGCGAGCCGCCTATTCGGAGCTTCTTTGCAAAGCTTTTCTACAAGCTGATGAACAAGATTAGCCAGGTAGAAGTGGTGGACGGGGCCCGCGATTTCCGTCTCATGCGCCGACACATGGTAGATGCTATCCTGTCTGTTTCAGAGTACAATCGTTTTTCAAAAGGAATTTTTGCCTGGGTTGGTTTTGAGACAGAATACCTGCCTTATGAAAATGTTGAGCGGGTGGCTGGTGAAACCAGCTGGTCCTTCTGGAAGTTGCTTTCCTACTCGATTGAAGGGATTATCAATTTTTCAGATACGCCGCTGAATATTGCATCCTATACTGGTTTCTTCACTTTCCTCCTGTCCTTGGTTTTGATGGTTGTCGTTGTCTTTAAGACTCTGGTCTTCGGGGATCCGACAATCGGTTGGCCGTCAACTATCTGTATCATCCTCTTTTTAGGTGGCTTGCAGTTGATGACCATTGGTATTTTAGGTAAGTATTTGGCCAAGGTTTTCTTGGAAACCAAGCATCGACCGGTTTATATCATCAAAGAGAAGAAGTAAGAGGTAGTCAGCATGGAGCATTCTGCTTGGCATGATCGGATAAAGGCCTTGTTGCCGGAGCATTATTTTGGCAACATCAATCAGTTTTTGGACCAGGTTTATTCTGACGGAACTGTTTATCCACCCAGGGAAAAGGTATTTGCAGCCTTGGAAAAGACGGCTTTAGAAAATGTAAAAGTGGTCATTTTGGGGCAGGATCCCTATCACGGACCTGGACAAGCACAAGGGCTATCCTTTTCAGTCCCAGATAGCATTCCAGCTCCGCCATCTCTCCAAAATATCCTAAAAGAGTTGGCTGAAGATGTCGGTGTCAAACAAGGTCATGATTTAACCAGCTGGGCTGAACAGGGCGTTCTATTACTCAATGCTTGTTTGACAGTGCCGGCCGGTCAGGCCAATGGACATGCTGGACAAATCTGGGAGCCCTTTACGGATGCGGTAATCAAGGTGGTCAATAGTCTGGACCAACCAGTTGTCTACATTCTTTGGGGAGTTTATGCCCGGAAGAAGAAGGTTCTTATTAACAATCCTAAACATTTGATTATAGAGTCGGCCCATCCAAGTCCGCTTTCAGCCTACCGAGGCTTCTTTGGAAGTAAGCCTTTTTCACAGGCTAATGCCTTTTTGAAACAGAATGGGAAGGAAGAGATTGATTGGCGAAGATGAAGTTAATTGAAGGAATGAAAATGACCGATTTTGAAAGAGATATATCATTCTTTGAGGCTTTGGATGAAAAGAACTTTAGCCTAGCTCACCAGCTTTATGAAGAAGGAGTTGCAAGGCTGGATGATGCCCATATTTCAGGCCATTTTTGGTTACGAAATCAACGGATTTATTTGGCGATTGCCGAGAAGGAAATGGACTTGGCAAAAGAGTTGGCTCAGGCTAATCTTGTTTTGGCGCGAGAACATAGCCAGGCTGAGGAATTTTTTCTGAGAGAATTGCAGCCAGTGGCCTTGCGCCAGGTGGCAGATGTAGAGCGAGAAGCAGGCAATTATCAGCAAGCTTTGGAGTTTCTTGAAGAGGAAGCAACTTTACTATCTGAATACAATGAGTCTCAACTTGTTGGTAATGCTTATGAGCAAGCCTATTTGCATTTTCTAATGGGAGATATGGAGTTGGCAGAGCAAGAGATGCGAAAAGTACTCAAGGAGGCAGCTCGTATTGAGTTTCCCTATATAGAAGCTAGTGCCAATCGTGTCTTGGGAGAAATCACCAAAGAGCGCAGCTATTTTGAACGAGCTAAGGAACTTTACTTAGAAGTAGATGACCAGATCAGTGCTCAAGAAGTGGAGCAATTGGTTGAAGCTGTGGCTAAACAGTAGCATTTAAAAGGAGTTATCATGCTGTTAATTAAGAATGGTCGTGTCATAGACCCGGAGTCTGGACTGGACGCAGTCGCTGATATTTTGATAGAGAACAAGAAAATCATCAAGATTGCTGAGCAGATTGAGGTAGATGCGGAGCAGGTGCTTGATGCTAGTGGCTTGGTTGTTGCGCCTGGCCTGGTGGATGTCCATGTTCATTTCCGTGAGCCTGGTCAGACCCACAAGGAAGATATTCATACAGGGGCTCTGGCGGCAGCAGCGGGTGGTTTTACCTCGGTTGTCATGATGGCTAATACCAATCCGACCATTTCGACAGTGGACACCTTGAAAGAGGTGCTGCAATCGGCCAGCAAGGAAAACATTCATATTTACAGTGTGGGAACCATTACCAATCAATTTAATGGCCAAGATTTGACGGATTTTGAAGGGCTCCTAGCTGCGGGTGCTGTAGCTCTTTCTGATGACGGCATTCCATTGACAAATGCTGGAGTGGTGCGAAAAGCTATGCAGGAGGCTAAGAAATTGGAGTGCCTGCTCAGCCTCCACGAAGAAGATCCAGATTTGAATGGTATTCTAGGTTTGAACGAGCAAGTCGCTGCCAAGCATTTTCACGTCTGCGGCGCGACTGGTGTGGCTGAATACAGCATGATTGCTCGTGACGTCATGATTGCCTATGAAACGGGTGCCCGTGTTCATATCCAGCATCTGTCCAAAGCTGAGTCTGTCAAGGTGGTCGAATTTGCACAAGGTATGGGTGCGCGTGTGACCGCAGAAGTAGCCCCTCAGCATTTTTCTCGGACAGAAGATTTGTTGTTGACCAAGGGGGCAAATGCCAAGATGAACCCGCCTCTTCGTTTGGAAAGCGATCGTTTGGCAGTCATAGAAGGGCTAAAATCAGGTGTCATTTCAGTTATTGCGACCGACCATGCACCTCATCATGCGGATGAAAAAAATGTAGAGGACTTGACGCAAGCACCGTCTGGCATGACTGGACTGGAGACCTCTCTATCACTTGGTTTGACGCATTTGGTGGAAGAAGGGCATCTGACACTCCAAGAATTATTGGAGAAAATGACCATCAATCCTGCCAAACTTTATGGCTTGGATGCAGGTTATCTGGCTGAAAATGGACCGGCCGACCTAGTGATTTTTGATCCTACAGTCAATCGTCAAGTATCAGCAACCTTTGCCTCTAAATCCGCCAATTCTCCCTTTGTCGGTGATTGGCTCATGGGCCAAGTTCGTTATACCATTGCGGATGGACAGGTTGTATTTGAAAAATAAGTGTTTTGAAGGAGCTGGTTGGCTCCTTATTTTTAAGAACTTTTTATCAAAGTTAGCAGTTTTAGGGTTTTGAATCTTACAAAAAAGCTGCTTTATTTCTCTTTCATGATATAAAAAAACGCCTCTCGGCGCTTGAAATTATTTCTTCTTTTGCTTTGTAATATTTAATCCAAAGGGAACGAGATTTTCTTCCTGTTTCAAAATGCGTTGGATATTGTCCTTGTGTCGGATAATGACAAAGCTACCCAGAAATAGGATAATCACGGTGAACAACCAGTCATAGCTATTGACCAAGAAACCAAGGGCTGGGAAAATCAGAGCTCCAAGCATTGCCAGGGCTGCTGCCAAGACACTTGAAAAGGAAACCATGGAGGTCAGGTAGAGAGAGGTCGCGAAAATAAAGACCAGATAGAGGCAGAAGAGGGGCGCAACACCCAGCAACATGCCAGCCGATGTGGCCACAGCCTTACCTCCCTTGAAATTGGCAAAAATCGGGAAGGTATGTCCCAGAACAGCTATCAAGCCAAATAGGATAGGTGAAGGGCTATTTACATGAAAGAAAACAGGCAGGAGGGCCGCTAGGGTACCTTTGAGAAAGTCGATGGCAAAGACCGCCATTCCAGCTTTCTTACCCAGGATACGGAAGGTATTGGTCGTCCCAGTATTGCCCGAACCATGTTCTCGGATGTTGATGTTGAAAAAGGCTTGTCCAATCCAGAGACCTGACGGAATCGAGCCCAGTAAATAAGCTAATATTAGAAGTAAAATTGTCTGTAACATACTTAGATTATAGCATAGTTGTCCGGCTTTTTCATCAAATAGTCAAGTTTGCCCTGTTCCAGCCGAAATAGCAGAAATTTTTTGCAAAAATGCTTAAAAACTTGTAAGATAGTAAAGACGATATGTATGGAGGTCAGTTTTGGCTAAGAAAGAGATTAACATAAATAACTATAATGACGATGCCATTCAGGTACTGGAAGGGTTGGATGCTGTTCGCAAGCGCCCTGGTATGTATATCGGCTCGACAGATGGGAACGGTCTGCACCACATGGTCTGGGAGATTGTCGATAACGCTGTCGATGAAGCGCTGTCTGGTTTCGGTGACCGAATTGACGTGACCATTAACAAGGACGGCAGTCTGTCCGTTTCCGACCGTGGTCGTGGTATGCCCGTTGGTATGCACGCTACCGGCAAGCCAACAGTCGAAGTCATCTTCACCGTTCTCCACGCAGGAGGTAAGTTCGGTCAAGGTGGCTACAAGACCTCAGGTGGTCTCCACGGGGTTGGTTCTTCGGTGGTCAATGCCCTGTCCAGCTGGTTGGAAGTTGAGATTACCCGTGACGGTGCTGTTTACAAGCAACGATTTGAGCAGGGCGGAAAGCCAGTCACGACCCTAGAGAAGATTGGTACCGCTCCAAAATCAAAAACAGGTACAAAAGTGACCTTTATGCCTGATGATACCATTTTCTCAACGACTGATTTCAAGTTCAACACCATTGCCGAACGCCTGAAAGAATCAGCCTTCTTGCTCAAACAAGTCACCATGACCCTGACGGATGAGCGAACAGGTGAGCAAGAGGAGTACCACTATGAAAATGGCGTTCAGGACTTTGTATCCTACCTTAACGAAGACAAGGAAACTTTGACACCAGTCCTCTATTTTGAAGGAGAAGATGCAGGTTTCCAGGTCCAAGTTGCCATGCAGTACAACGATGGTTATTCAGATAACATTCTCTCCTTCGTTAACAACGTTCGGACCAAGGACGGCGGTACCCACGAAACAGGTCTCAAACTAGCCATTACCAAGGCCATGAACGACTATGCTCGTAAGACCAACTTGCTCAAGGAAAAGGACAAGAACTTGGAAGGCTCTGACTACCGTGAAGGACTGTCTGCGGTCCTTTCTATCCTTGTCCCAGAAGAGCATTTGCAGTTTGAAGGTCAGACAAAGGATAAGCTGGGGAGCCCGCTGGCTCGTCCAATTGTAGACGGAATTGTCTCAGAAAAGTTGACGTATTTCCTCTTGGAAAATGGTGAACTGGCTTCAAATTTGGTTCGCAAGGCTATTAAGGCCCGCGATGCGCGCGAGGCCGCCCGTAAAGCCCGTGATGAAAGCCGAAATGGCAAGAAAAACAAGAAGGACAAGGGCCTTTTATCAGGGAAACTCACCCCAGCCCAGTCCAAAAATCCAGCAAAAAATGAACTCTATCTGGTCGAGGGAGATTCGGCTGGAGGCTCTGCCAAACAGGGCCGTGACCGCAAGTTCCAAGCCATTCTACCCTTGCGTGGTAAGGTTATCAATACCGCCAAGGCAAAAATGGCGGACATCCTCAAAAACGAAGAAATCAACACCATGATTTATACCATCGGTGCAGGTGTTGGCTCAGACTTTACGCTGGAAGATGTCAACTATGACAAGATTATTATCATGACCGATGCAGATACGGATGGTGCCCACATTCAGACCCTCTTGCTGACTTTCTTCTATCGCTATATGCGACCCTTGGTGGAAGCTGGTCGGGTTTACATCGCCCTTCCGCCACTTTACAAGATGTCAAAAGGCAAGGGCAAAACAGAAAAGATAGCTTATGCTTGGTCTGATGGGGAATTAGAAGATCTCCGCAAGGATTTTGGCAAGGGCTTTATCCTCCAACGCTACAAGGGTCTTGGTGAGATGAATGCCGATCAGCTCTGGGAAACAACCATGAACCCTGAAACCCGTACTCTTATCCGTGTCACCATTGAAGACCTGGCCCGTGCTGAACGCCGTGTATCTGTCCTTATGGGCGACAAGGTCGAGCCACGCCGGAAATGGATTGAGGATAATGTTAGGTTTACGCTAGAAGAAAACACAGTATTTTGATGAACAGTTTTTCTCTTATGACAAAGAAAGTATGGAAGACAAGATGAAAAAAAGATTTTCTAAAAAACAGGCAATCGAGGAAATTCAAAAGAGATACCAGAAAGCTGAGTCACTATTGAAAGATGATTCCAAAATGGAACCCTTCTTGGAAAAAATAGAAAAGAAAATTAAATGGATTCCCTTTTTAGCTCAGGAATTTAAAAATATTCCCATCATGATAAGTATGGTTCGAAGCTATTTGAAACGAGATTATACCAAGATTCCTAAGAGGACTATTCTCGCAATTGTTTCGGCTTTAATCTACTTTCTCTCGCCTGTAGATGTAGTTCCAGACTGGATTCCATTCTTTGGTCAAATGGATGATGCGCTGGTTATAGCAACTTGCTGGAACTGGGTTAATAAAGACATTGATGATTATCGGGTATGGAAGAAGCTGCGCTCGGCAGAAAATATAGACAAACCCTAAACGAGATGATGTTCCCATTGAGCAACGCTTTGAAAAAAGAAGATATAGATATTAATATGCTGTTATAAGTATAATTAGCAGTAAACTTTTTAACAAAAAATAAGAAAATAAGAAAAAGGAATATTATGAGTAATATTCAAAACATGTCCCTTGAGGACATCATGGGAGAGCGTTTTGGTCGCTACTCCAAATACATTATTCAGGAGCGGGCTTTGCCGGACATTCGTGACGGTCTCAAGCCCGTGCAACGTCGGATTCTTTATTCTATGAACAAGGACGGCAACACCTTTGACAAGGGTTACCGCAAGTCCGCCAAGTCAGTCGGGAATATCATGGGGAATTTCCACCCACACGGTGATTACTCTATTTATGATGCCATGGTTCGTATGTCTCAGGACTGGAAAAATCGTGAGATTTTGGTCGAGATGCACGGAAATAATGGTTCAATGGACGGTGATCCACCGGCTGCCATGCGTTATACCGAGGCTCGTTTGTCTGAGGTGGCTGGCTATCTGCTAGCTGACATCGAGAAAAAGACTGTGCCATTTGCCTGGAACTTTGACGATACGGAAAAAGAACCGACTGTTTTGCCGGCAGCCTTTCCAAATCTCTTGGTCAATGGTGCGACGGGAATTTCTGCAGGTTATGCGACGGACATCCCGCCGCATAATCTAGCGGAGGTCATTGATGCCGTTGTCTACATGATTGATCATCCGACAGCTAAATTAGAAAAGCTAATGGAGTTCTTGCCTGGACCAGACTTCCCAACAGGTGCCATTATCCAAGGGGCTGACGAAATCAAGAAAGCCTATGAAACTGGTAAGGGTCGTGTCGTTGTCCGTAGCCGTTGTGAAATCGAGCAACTCAAGGCTGGCAAGAAACAGATTGTCATTACCGAGATTCCTTACGAGGTCAACAAGGCTGTTCTGGTCAAGAAGATTGATGATGTCCGTGTCAACAACAAGGTGCCTGGGATTGCCGAGGTGCGTGATGAGTCAGACCGGACAGGTCTGCGGATTGCCATTGAGCTGAAAAAAGACAGCGATGAGCAAACCATTCTCAACTACCTCTACAAATACACCGACCTGCAAATCAATTACAACTTCAACATGGTGGCCATTGACAATTTCACACCGCGTCAGGTTGGCCTGCAGAAGATTCTGTCCAGCTATATCGCCCACCGTCGTGAGATTATCATTGCCCGGTCTAAGTTTGACAAGGAAAAGGCAGAAAAACGCCTCCACATCGTAGAAGGCTTGATTCGTGTCATTTCCATTTTAGACGAAGTTATTGCCCTTATCCGTGCTTCTGAAAACAAGGTTGACGCCAAGGAAAACTTGAAAATCAGCTATGATTTTAGTGAGGAACAGGCTGAGGCTATCGTGACCTTGCAACTTTACCGTTTGACAAACACCGATATTGTGACCTTGGAAAACGAAGAAGCAGCCCTACGCGAGCAGATTCAGACCTTGGCAGCCATTATCGGCGATGAGCGGACCATGTTCAACCTCATGAAGAAGGAACTGCGTGAGGTCAAGAAGCAATTTGGCAATCCTCGTTTGAGTGAATTGCAGAATCAGGCAGAAGCGATTGAAATTGATACCGCCAGCTTGATTGTCGAGGAAGAAACCTTTGTCAGCGTAACAAAAGCAGGCTATATCAAGCGGACTAGTCCGCGTTCTTTCGGTGCTTCAACGGTGGAAGAAGTCGGCAAGCGGGATGACGATCAGCTGATTTTCTTGCAGAGTGCCAAGACAACCCAGCACCTCTTGCTCTTTACCAATCTTGGAAATATCATCTACCGACCTGTCCATGAGTTGACAGATATTCGTTGGAAGGACATTGGTGAACACCTGAGTCAGACCCTGATGAACTTTGACACCAATGAAGAGATTATCTTCGCTGAATTGGTGGAGAATTTTGATGAGGGAACTTATTTCGCGGTGACCAAATACGGTCAAATCAAGCGTGTGGAGCGGAAGGAGTTTACGCCATGGCGGACTTATAAGTCCAAGTCAACCAAGTATGCCAAACTCAAAGATGCGGAGGATATGGTCATTACCGTATCGCCTGTGGTCTTGGACGACATTATGCTCATCACAGAAAAGGGATACGCTCTGCGATTTAACATCGAAGAAGTGCCAATCATCGGTGCCAAGGCGGCTGGTGTCAAGGCGGTCAACCTCAAGGATGGGGATGTGGTGGCTGCGGCTTTTATCAGCAATACCAGCTCCGTCTATCTCCTGACCCAGCGTGGTAGCCTTAAGCGGATGGCGACGGAGGAAATCCCTGTGACCAGCCGTGCCAAGCGTGGTTTACAGGTGCTTCGTGAACTCAAGGCTAAGCCTCACCGTGTCTTTGCGGCAGGGCCTGTTTTGACGGATCAGGGTGATTTTGACCTCTTTAGCACGGCAAATGAAGATGAAACGACAAGTCAAATCCTTCACGTTCAGTCCAAAACAGGCAAACTCTATGAGATTGATGTGACCCAGCTCAGCCTGTCCGAACGCACCAGCAACGGTAGCTTTATCTCAGAAACCATTTCTGATGAGGAAGTGTTGACTGCTTGGGTCAAATAGGAGTAAAAAAGTGAAGAAGAAATACCTTGTACTCCTAATTCTGATAGCAGTTATGGTTTTGACATTGCTTGCCATGAAGAACTTTCCTGCTTTTGAGGAATGGCTTCATCAGCTGATTGGTTGGTACTAAATTCTGTGAAAGTGTGAATCACCAGAAACTGTAATGAACAAAAGAAAGCGTGCCACTTAGAAGACCATTTTGGTCTTCTCTTTTTATATATTAAATAGAAACCTTGGTAAATCATGCTTTGTATATGGTTTTTATGCAATGAATAAGTTTGAACTAGAGATTCTATTTATAAATAGTGGAAAGAAATAGAAAAAAACTTGTCAGAAAACAGAATATTTTGTATAATATAGTTACTTTATAAAGAAACTTATTGAGGTGAAGGATGTTTTCAGGGGAGCGTTTGCGAGCGATTCGTTTGGTCAATGAGATGACGCAGGAAAATCTAGGGAAGCTGGTTGGTGTTGGGAAGGTGACGATTTCTAAGTGGGAATCGGAGACGACAGTTCCCAATGCTAAGCATCTGCGGGCTTTGGAGGAGACTTTTTGGGTAGCTAAAGGTTATTTTGAGTCGGATTTTGAGCTCTTGTCGGTCTACCATAAACTGACTAGTGCTCATCAAGGAAAGGTGATACGTTACTCACGGCGTTTATTGGAGGAACAAGAGCAGTCTGTACAATTTGTGGCCTATCAGGTTCGGACCAATATTTTGCTGTCCGCAGGGCCTGGTGAGGCCTTTGATGATGAGTTTGAAACAGAAACAGTCTATTTTGATAGTGAGATGGACCATGACGTGGCGACTTGGATTAAGGGTAATTCCATGGAGCCCATGTTCCAATCAGGCGAGGTGGCGCTTATCAAGGAGACTGGTTTTGATTATGATGGCGGTATCTATGCTATTGTCTGGTTTGGTCATACCTATATCAAGCGTGTGTATCGGGAGGAGGAAGGTTTTCGTCTCGTGTCCATCAATCCAGACCATCCGGATAAGTTTGCCTTCTATGAAGACAAGCCTAAGATAGTAGGAAAGGTTGTTGGTCATTTTATGCCTTTGGCAGTTTAGGGACTATGTAAAGACAACTCAGCTAAAGAGAGGGCGTCAGGGCTAGAGGGATGGGAAAATATTTGGTAGTATTTTTGTATGTTAACCTTAACTTTCCCCATGGAATTTGCTATAATTTAGGTAGAATGTAAGTCTAGGAGGCTACTTATGGAAGTCAAAGATGTCATGGAAATTTTGGAAGGCATGAAGCTAGGGATTTTTGCAACGGTCGATGCAGATGGCAATCCTCATGCGCGGCCTATCCATATCACAGCTGCCAATGAAGATGGTATTTTCTTTATGACAGGTTCGGAAACGCATTTCTATCAGCAACTGATGGGGGATGAGCGTGTGGCGCTAACCGCCCTGTCAGAAGAAGACTACTTGATTCAGGTCATTCGTATAGAAGGGAAGGCACATCCGGCTAGTCAAGAACTCTTGGAGAAGGTTTTTGCGGATAATCCCTATGTCCAACATGTTTACAAGGATGAGGAAAGTCGCAAGACCATGCAGATTTTCCAAGTCTATGAGGGAGATGGTTTTTATCATAGTCTGACTCAGGGGCATAAGTATGTCTTTAAAATCAATAATGGGGTAGGTCAAGCTCGAACAATCTAAGCTACGAGCTTCGCATTCCTACTATATTGTGCTATACTAGAACCAAATAAGAAAGTAGGAGATGTCATGACCAAATATGCCCTTTTTTCGTATACCACTGGTAATATTGGAGATGAGATTCAGTCGGTAGCGACGAGTCGTTTTTTACCACAGATAGATTACTATGTGAACAGGGATTATTTAAATGAGTTCCAGTATGATGGTGAGGAATCAATCAAGCTTATCATGAATGGCTGGTATTCCCACCGCCCGGAAAATTTTCCATTAAAAAATGAAAAAATCGATCCTTTATTGATATCGATGTTTATCGATGATCTGGTGCAAGAGCAATTTTCTACGGAAGAAAATAGAGCATTTTTCAAAAAATATGGTCCAGTTGGTGCGAGGAGTGGAGCTACCAAAGACTTCCTTGAATCGATCGGTGTAGACTCGTACTGGTCTGGTTGCTTGACATTAACCATTCAACCAGAAAAGAATGTGAAAAAGCAGGATTTTGTCTTAGCGATTGATTTGCCAAATGCTGTTTATGATAAGTTGGCAAGAGAATCTATTTATCCTGTTATTCGGATGAGTGCAGATATCAACCACCAGTACATGAGCCCTTCTCAACGGATGAAAGTGGCTCAGTACTACCTCTATCTCTATCAATCAGCACGTTTTGTCGTCACCACTCGTCTGCATGGAACCTTGCCATGTTTGGCGCTTGGAACACCTGTTTTGAATATTCAGGAACAAGGATTTGAAGAAGGGCGTTTTGCTGGTTTGCGTGAGTTGGCCAATCACATGACGATTGAGGAGTTTTTGGCAGGAGCTTGTGATGTGAACCAGCCTCTGCAAAATCCACAAAAGTATCTGGACATTCGGAAGGAACTAGAGGAACGCTGCCAAGCCTTCACAGGTTTTAAGAGCGAAGCTGGATACCTCAATGGGCAGGCAGTTACAGATTTTTTGATGGATCCAGAGTTGGTTCAAGCTATGGTGACGGGGCTATGGTCAGCTCACCAGTATTATGGAATCTATCGTTAAAAAGGGGAAAATCCCCTTTTTGTTTATAGAAAAATAACAGACTATTTTTGCATTTCTAGTCTAGGCATGCTATGATAATGGTAATATATAAAGAGGGAATGAGGCATATAAGTGGAAAAAGTGAGTGTAATTGTACCTGTTTACAATGGGGAAAAACATCTTCGTCAGTGTGTCGAAAGTATTATTGCACAGGATTATAAAAATCTAGAGATCTTATTGATCAATGATGGTTCGACAGATGGGTCAGCTCTCTTGTGCGAGCAGTTGCGTCAGCAAGATTCACGGGTTCGAGTGGTTCACAAGAGGAAGAATGAGGGCCTAGGTGCTGCACGTAATACATCGCTTGAAGTGGCGACAGGAGAGTATATCGTCTTTGTAGATGCAGATGATTGGATAGATCCCAATCATGTTTCTGATTTGCATGAACTACTTACTCGTACAGGAAGTGATATAGCCATTTCCAACTTTACTCAGTATTACGAGGAGACTGGGCAGTTCAATTTACACATTGGGACAGATGATTATTACGAGGCTGTTTATAGCCCAGAAGAGTGGTTTGCTTTCCAATATGGTGTTGGCCACAATATTTCCCTCTGTTTCACAGTACCTTGGAGCAAAATGTATAAAAAGTCTCTGTTTGAATACATCCTCTATCCGACAGATGGTTTTGGGGAGGACGATCGGACAACTTGGAAAACATATTTGGCAGCGAATCGAATCGCCTATATGCATCGCTCTAGTCTGATTTATCGTGTCAATGCGGGGTCGATGACCCAGACAGCCGATCAGGCGACAATATTTTCAACGGAGCCAGTGGCAGAACGCCTTGAGGTGCTGGGTTTGCTTGGTTTTGATTTGTCACGGGAAATTGCCGCCTACAAATGGCGTTCGCAGATAAATCGGGATAGCAAACTGCGTAATGGGGATGTAGTAGCTTATAAGAACCTGGAATTCCGCAAGCGGATGATAGATAAATACGGAAACAACTAAATGAGAGTCTATATTACAAATTTAAACGGTCAAGCAGCATCTTCAACGGCGCAGCTTGGACAAAATATGGTGACAGATATTGCGATTGGGCTTGGCTATCGTGAACTGGGGGTTTATGCTTATAATATGGAGGCAGATAGTCCGTCTGAACTCAGTAAACGCTTGGATGGGATTGTGGCTGGCTTGCGGCATGGAGATGTTGTCATCTTCCAAACGCCGACTTGGAATACAACGAATTTTGATGAGCGCTTGATGGCAAAGTTGAAGGCCTATCAAATCAAAATTGTGATTTTTATCCACGATGTTGTTCCTTTAATGTTTGCGGGGAATTACTACTTGATGGACCGGACCATTGCCTATTATAATCTAGCAGATGTCATTGTGACTCCGAGTCAAAAGATGATTGATGTCTTGCGTGAACATGGTTTGACTGTGAAAAAGACACTAGTTCAGGGGATGTGGGATCATCCGACCAATGCTCCGCAATTACCAGCTTATTACAAGCCCTTAATTCATTTTCCGGGCTCACCAGAGCGTTTTAGTTTCATGAAAAGCTGGAACTATCCTGTTCAGGTTCATCTTTATTGTCGCCAAGAGGTGGAGTTGCCAACCATGGTGAAACGCCTGCCTTATCGCCCAGATGAACAGCTCTTGTTAGAAATGTCGCAGGGCGGATTTGGCTTGGTCTGGATGGATGATCATGACAAGGGGTATCAAACCCTCTATTGTCCGTATAAATTAGGTGCTTTTGTAGCAGCAGGAATCCCTGTGATTGTTCAGAGAGGAATTGCCAATCAGGAAATCATCGAGGCGAATGGACTTGGTTTGGTTGTAGACAGTCTGGATGAAGCGGCTGAAAAAATTCAAGCTATGACACCAGCTGACTATCAGGGATTTGTGGCTAGAGTAAGGGCCTTTAATCCCTTGGTTCGACAAGGCTATTTTACGAAAAAATTATTGATCGATGCTGTCTTTAGTGCCATATGTGATGGGGGAGAAGGATGAGAAAATTAGAAGAAATTCGTGTTTTGCCGATTTTAGATAGCCTTGCTTATATCAAAGAACACCAATCCTCTGTTGTGAGATTTGGAGATGGAGAAATTGATGTGATTCAGGGGTCTAGTATCCCCTATCAGCCATATGATTCAGAATTAGCGGCAGCCTTAAAAGCTATTTTGACCATTCCAAGTTCTCCGGAATTAGTGGTGTGTTTGCCAGATGTCTTTCAAGGATTGGAACGGTATAATTCAAATGCTCAACAATTTTGGAAGAGTCATTTTGAGCGCTATGGTCAATTTTATGCCCACGAGTGTCAATCTGATTGGTACGGTTCAACCTTCATTTCACGTCCCTATATTGACTTGGTGGATAAGGAACCTGCGGCAGCCTATTTTGCAGCCATTAAGGACTTATGGCGGGGTCGAGATATTTTGATTGTCGAAGGTGAGACCAGTCGATCAGGAGTTGGTAATGATCTGTTTGCTGGAGCAGAATCTGTTTCTCGAATCGTTTGTCCATCAAAGAATGCTTTTGCTAAATACGATGACATTTTAGAAGCGATTCTAGAGCATGCAGATGATAAGCTGGTCCTTCTGATGTTGGGGCCAACAGCCAAGGTCTTGGGAGTTGATTTGATGAAGAGAGGTCATCAGGCAATTGATTTGGGCCACATCGATTCTGAGTATGAATGGTTCCAAATGAAAGCGACTTCCAAGGTGAAACTTGACCACAAGCACACTGCTGAGCATAATTTTGATACAGATATTCAGTTTACAGATGATGCGGACTACCTTCTTTCCGTAAAGGCTTGGGTGGGTGTTGCGCCGCAAACTCTACAGGAGGTTTCGGTGAAAGAAGAGCATAAAATGCAATCAGAATCTACTTTGATTAGTATTATTGTCCCTGTTTATAATGTGAAGCCATACTTAAAACGTTGTATAGATTCCTTATTGAAACAAACCTATCCTCATTTTGAATTGATTTTAATTAATGATGGTTCGACAGACGGAAGTGCCTTCGTTTTGGAAGAATATGCCAAAAAAGATGAGCGGATCCGAGTTATTCATCAGGAAAACGCAGGAGTATCTGCTGCTCGAAACAAGGGAATCGATAATGCAAAAGGGGAATATATTACCTTTGTTGACTCGGATGATTTTGTGGAAGATTTCTATCTAAAACATCTGTATGATGGAGCGATAGAGTCAGGATCGGACATTGCTGCCACAAATTTCACCTCTTTCAACGAAGAACGTCAGTCTTTCCTTTTTTACCATAACGAAGGAAATTACTTCCAAACAGTCTATTCTGTCCAGGAGTGGTTGGATCTAGAAGGAGATATGAAGAACAATATGCATTTAGCTTTCACCTTCTCTCCTTTGAAACTATTTAAAAGGTCCTTGTTTGGGGATATTCGCTATCCGGTAGGGCGTCTTAGAGAAGATGATGCAACGATTTACAAGTTGTATTTGAAAGCTAATCAGATCCATTTCACCAATGAAGGTCCTTATTACTACTCACAACGGCCGGAAGGGCTGTCTCGGTCTGTCATGTTGCAAGACATCACGACCATGATCAGTAACGCGGAAGAAAGGATTGCGCTATTGGTAGCCTTAGGCTATAATCCGGCAGCCCAGATAGATTCCTATGTAGCTCGTTTGAAAAAATGTCAAGCAGATGCCCTCTATGCAGGTCAGATTGAGCTTTATCGATCTGTTAGTGCTAAGTTAGATTTGATGAATCGATTTAGAAAGTAGAGATAGGATGGAAAAAGTATCGGTTATCGTTCCTGTTTTTAATGCGGGTATTTATTTGAAACAGTGTTTGGATAGTATTATAAATCAAACCTATCAAAATCTTGAAATAATATTGGTGAATGATGGTTCAACGGATGGAAGTGCTAGCGTTTGTGAGCAGTACCGACAAAAAGATAGTCGAGTTAAACTGGTGAATAAGCCTCTGGGTGGGGGCGGAGTAGGTGCAGCCAGAAACACAGCCTTACAATTGGTGAGTGGAGACTATATTCTCTTTGTTGATAATGATGATTGGTTGGAACCGAATCACATTGAATATCTCTATCAGTCGTTGAACGAGACGGATGCAGATATTGCTGTGGTTAACTTTACACAATTTATGGAAGAGACGAGTTCATTTGCTTTCCATTTACAAGCTCAAGATTACTTTAGACAGGTTTATAGTCCGCAAGAATGGTTTAAAAAAGAGTATGAAGGCCGATTTGCGATTAGTCAATGCTTTACAGTTCCGTGGTGCAAACTCTATAAATCCTCCCTATTGGAAGGCATTGTTTATCCAGAAGATGAAAAAGTTGAGGACGACTATACAACCTGGAAAATTTATCTGAATGCTGATCGCATTGTCTTTTCAAATACGAGTTTATATTACCATCGAAAAAGACAAACAAGTGTTACTAAAACGGTCGAAATCTCTTCTGTCTTTCCTCTAAAAAGTATTGAAGAACGAATTACAGTTTTGTCATTAATTGGTTTTGATATTGCGCCGGAATTAATGGCGTATAGATGGCGATTGAATCTACACAAGGATTTTTATTTGAAAGCTGGTAGGATGCAAGACTATCAAAAATGTATGCAAAAGATTTCAATTTTAGAAAAATGGAAAAGGTGAGAGTAATCTTATCTTTTCTTTTCATTACCAGCCTATGACAGAGAGTTTGAGTCTCTCCGTATAGGAATCTTCCTTTGAGTCCGTCTCCAAGTCACTATCCAACTCTATCCAGCAATCCCTCTCCTTGCTCGGAGGAATGCTGTTATTTGGACTACTCAAAAAGAAAAAACAAAAAGAAGAGCAAGAATAATCATGAACCCAGTTGTAATCAACTGGGTTCATTATTTTATTGATATAAAAGTGAAAAATAGTGAAATATATGAAAGAAATCTATTTTGAAAACTATTTTTTAACAATATATTAAGATTGAAAACAAAAGACGAAAAATACGTTTTCATTTCAGCAAATGTACCTTTGTCAATGATGTGAGACCAAAAAGGTGATTTTGAAGTTATCCATTTGTTAAGCTTTACTAGGAGCTAG